>DAOVUO010000064.1 GCA_030632545.1 Bacteroidales bacterium | reverse complement strand
TAATACTTTGCCATCAATTATATTAACTTCGTAAAGTAGAAATAGTAAAACCGATTTATTTGGGAGTAAACGTTGCCTATCTATTAATATGTTGTGAAAATTTAATTTACGTAAGAATTGTTCGATATAATTATTATTGCTTTATGATTTTAACTTAAAACTTAACTGCCTACCCCGAACATCGGGGAAGTATAATAAATAGTTTTGAATATTTTATTTTACTTCTTTTCCGTTTACGTATTTTACTACAAATCCATCAAGTTTGTATTGTTTTTTAAAGTTTTTTGCGTCTTGCATATTACTAAAATTCCCAACAGTATATTTGAACCATTGACCCATTTTATAAATTTGTACTTGCTTAGGACTTGGGTTCATTCTCTTGACATCTTCATTAGAGGCAGGTATTCTTGTTGCCGAAATTTGCACTCTATACCTAGTGCCATTTTCTGAAACTGAAATGTTGTGAGTTGGATTATTATTTTGTGTAGTGTTTTGGTTTACTAATTCAGGATTGGCTTCGGCAATGCTAATTTTTTTATGATTTTTATATGCTATAATGAATGCTGCTGGTAAATTCATTTTTATTTTAAAAGCATCTGCATTTTCATAAGATTCAAATTGTCCTACAGAGTATTTATAGTAACCGTTTTCTTTTTCGTTATTGTAAGGTAGATTATAGTTGTAGATGCTTTTTAAATGACTAAGTGCCAGTGGGGTTTTAGAAGCAGCAATTTGTATTTTGTAATAAATATTTTCTTGTTTTACTTTTTCAATAGTCTTGTTTTCATTTAGTTCGCGTGTTTCTGTATTATTGTATTCCTCTGTTTTAATTTCAGTGTTCTCTGGCTCTACAAAATTAGGAAGATCCTCGTCTATTTTTTCAGCAATATATTCTTTTTCTGGTTCTTCCTCAACAGGCTCTTCATTTTCTTCAGGATTTCCATACCAATTAAGGTATAGTCCGTATACTTTAAGTTGAGTCTCAAGTGCTTGTCTTTCTAATTCATCTGCATCTGCAAGAATCCTATACGCTTTTAATTGGTCTGAAATTTTTATAGATTGAGTTCTTTTTGTTTGAGCTTTTTTATATAGATTAACTGCTTCAGTTTCTAGCTCTCTTCCTTCTTGTTTTTTTGCTTCATCGCTTTCAATGTTTTTTCGTGCATTTTTAAAATTGTTTTTGTAAACATTGTATAGCGATTTGTTAACTTGAGAAGATGCTTTAGAGGCATCAACACGTTTTTGAGCTTCTTTTAATTCAATTTTATTTATTTTTTTCTCAATTTTCTTTTTCCCTTTATCATTAGTATTTGCAGCCTCTACCTTTAGTTTTGTGACACTTTGAGACAACTTATCCGCTTCAGCGAACAAAAGTTCCACATCTTTCATTTCTTTTACAGCCTTATCTAATTTTTTTAAATCAGATTTGTTTTTTTCTGCTATGTATTTTCTTATTTCAAGTTGTGCCGAAAATTCTTGGCCGAGGCTTTGATTTATGAACAAAGCTATGATTAGACTTAATAAGTATATTTTCTTCATTTCGTTGCTATTTACAGTTACAAAGATATAATCTTTATTTTTATAGATGGACAAAAAAAGTGCCATTTTAAAGAAAAACGACACTTTTGTGTTATTGTTGCATCTCCGTAAAATAGTAGATTGTTCCGCCTACAGCAATTCCTGCAAGTACTGCTAAAGTTATTTTTATCCAACTATATGGTCTTTCCCCACTTACCTTACCTGTTCTACCGTTTATCATAAAACGATAAACCTTATCTTGATACCGATAAGCACTTATCCAAATTGGTAATAAAATATGTTTAAACTTTATATTTGAATGATTAGTATTAAACGAGTTAATTTGTTGTTCATCACCACCAATGTCTGATCTAATGTCTTGTTTAATTACAATTTCCATTTTTTGTTTGGAAACTTCTAGTCCTGATTCTAAATCAATTTGGTATGCTTCACTTCTAAAACCTGACATAAACTTAGGATCGTAAGGAACAAGATTGTTTAAATCCCAAGGTTCGAGCTTATCAGCATATTTCTGAGGAAGGGATTCGCTTGCCATTACTAAAACATCATCAAAAAAACGTGATACGCGTCCACTTACATTATACCATCTTGTTTTTTGAACTTCACGGGATTGTGATTTCCCATCAGAATCTGTATATCTTTCAGTTTCATAATAATGTTCACCTCTTGCACCAGAATAATTGGTTGATGTATCTGCATCAAAAGTCCAATAAGGAACATAAATACCTTGAAGTTTTTCGTTTAGTTTTGCATATTTCTTTAATTTATTTGGTGCCCACCAAAGTTTTTTTATCCAATTTTTGAACGCTTCATGACCCTCTTTAGCATTAATATTAAAGGGTAATAAACCCTGAGGTTTAATTAAACGAACATCGTGTGCTTGTGTGTTCACAAATGGAGTAGCACAAAACGAGCACGAATCACTAACAACATTTGCATCTACACTTGTTTTTGCTCCACATGTAGTACAATTTACAGTTTGTATGGTATATTCATTAGAAACATCTTGTTTATTACTAATAAATTCTAATAAATCTATTTCTTTGTGGGCTTCTTTTTGTTTAGTTTGATCTATTTTTATATTATTTTGAGCTCCACAAAACTCACATGTTAAACTTTCTGTTCCAGGTTTAAAAATTAGTTTTGCACCACAATTATCACATGCTATTTCATTAGAATTAAGCTGGTTCTTGTTTTCCATTTTTTTTTAACTGTATTGTTTACTATAAAAAAAAGGGCATTTCTGCCCTTTAATATATTTATGTTTTTTTTACATTGGTGGTGGAGGTGGTGGAATTGCACCAAAATATTGTGTTAATTCAGCCACTTGCCCAGCTGGTAACCAAGCTGGCATCCCTTGTTTCCATACGTTGGTTTGCCTTTTGATTTGTTGTTGTTGTATCATTTGCATAAAAGTATTCATGTCGTAAGGCCCTGCTTGTTGCCCATTTATAGATGCGTAAAATTGCATCATAGGTGGAGGCGGTGGTGCCATTTGTTGATTTTGAACTGTTTTTGTTTGACTTGTCATAGTTTGTTGGTTCATCATTTGCTGCATCATTGCCATACCCATCATGTTTTCAATTCCGCCACCTGTACCCGAACCACTTTTAGCCGCATCACCAAGTGCATCAGCAGTTTTCATTTTAGTATAGTTATCCATGTCGCCAAGCATATTCATACCAGTTCCTTGATCTAATTTTTCTTGTAGCTTTTCTGGTAAACTAATTGATGTGATTGTAAATTTAGAAATTTCTAAACCATAGGCAGGAAATTCTTGTGCAAGAATTTCTTGTGCATAATCGCTTAGTTTCCTGTAGTTTGATGCGTAGTCAAGTAGCGATAACCCACTTTGTCCGATAGAAGTAGTAAACGTGGAAACAAGATTGCTTCTTAATTCACCTTCAATCTCATCTAATGTGAATTTATCATCTGTTCCAACAATTTCGGTTAAGAATTTAACTGGGTCTTGTATTTTCATTGAATAAGTACCAAAAGCGCGTATGCTTACACGACCAAAATCAGCATCTCGTACTGGAATTACATTTGGAGTTCCCCATTTTCTATTTGTAAATCTTTTTGTTGTCGAAAAATAGATTTCTGCTTTAAATGGACTTTCAAAACCATGTTTCCATCCTTTAAGTTTGGACAAGACAGGTAGATTTTGTGTTTTTAAATCGTAAGTGCCTGGTCCAAATACATCAGCAATTTGCCCCTCATTTATAAAAATGGCAATTTGTGACTCTCTCACAATAAGTTTTGCTCCATTTTTTATTTCATTATCATAACGCTCATATCGATATACCATTGTGTCATTAGAAGAGTCTAGCCATTCTATAATATCGATTAATTCATTTTTAATCTTGTCCCATAATCCCATATCTAAAAGCTTTTATTAATTTTGTATTTATTTAAGTCAGCATAAACTTAGTGAAAAAAACAATTAAAGTCAATATATCATGCGAAATATCGGAAAAATACTTTTATTAGCCCTTCTTTTTCTCTCAGTCATAGTGGCTTGTAATAATAAACAAGCGACAGATAAAAAAAATAGTGAAAATCATTCAATTACTTATACATTAATTGAATTAGATAAGGGTTGGGGCTATAAAATTTTTATGGATGGTAATATTTTAATTGAACAAAGGATTGTTCCTAGTGTAGAGGGTTATAATACTTTTAATACAATTAATGATGCAGAAACAATAGCAATATTTGTTGTTCAAAAGCTAGAAATGAATGTATATCCGCCAACGGTTACAAAAATTGAGATGGATAGTCTTAATGTTTCGTATAGTGTACATTAGTTCGTTAAATATTTGTGTAATTAAAAGTATATCAGTGCTTTAATGTTCAAATAGTGTGTGCTTATAATTATCTGTAATTCAGATGATTCGTACATTTTCCGATGTTCGGGACAAGCTGTGGCTGAAATTTTAATGCCTGCCCCGAACATCGGGGAAGTATTTGGTGTAGAAATAAAGTGTAAAAAGGCAAAGAATATAAATATTGATATAGTTGTTTATTTAGAATGAGTATAAATTAGGGCTATGCAAGTAAGCATTTTTGGAAAAAAAATGGATTCTAAGGGATTGGCATGTTGCAAAAGATAGAAAAAAATTTAGAATTAATTTGCAAAAACTATATTTTTACGTCCGATGTTTACGATTGTATATGATATTAAGCAGAATAAATTTACATAATATATTATGGACAAAAAACCGATCATAGAACTTGACGAGGTGGTTATAAAGTTCTCTGGCGATTCCGGTGATGGAATGCAGCTTACGGGAACACAGTTTTCTAATACATCTGCATTAATAGGAAATGATGTTTCAACATTTCCTGATTATCCAGCGGAAATTCGTGCACCACAGGGAACTGTTGGTGGAGTATCTGGATTTCAGTTGAATTTTGGACACAAAGAAATTTATACACCAGGCGATTATGCTGATGTATTAGTAGCAATGAATCCAGCGGCGCTTAGAGCAAACTTACAGTGGGTGAAACCTGGTGGAACTATTATTGTTGATACTGATAGTTTTACAGATAAAAATATCAAAAAAGCTGGTTGTGAAGAAAGTGACCCTTTAAAATCTTCAAAATTTGGCGATTTTAATATTATTGAAGCACCAATTACTTCTTTAACAAAAGAGTCGTTAAAGGATAGTGGATTAGATAATAAGAGCATTGTAAGAAGTAAAAACATGTTTGCTTTAGGGATTGTATACTGGATATTTACAAGACCATTAGAGTATACCGAACAATTTTTTGAGCATAAGTTTAAGAAAAAGCCTCAAATACTAGAAGCAAATAAATTAGTGTTACGTGCGGGTTATAATTATGCGAATACTATTGAAGCAATGCCTTCATATCGTGTAAATCCTGCAAAAATACAAAAAGGAACTTACAGAAATATAAATGGTAACACAGCTACTGCATGGGGCTTTTTAGCTGCCGCAGAAAAAGCAAATATGCCATTGTTTATTGGTTCTTATCCTATTACGCCAGCAACTGAAATCCTTCAGGAATTGGAATCTAGAAAAGACATGGGCGTTAAAGCTTTTCAGGCAGAGGACGAAATTGCTGGTATTGTTTCAGCGATTGGTGCTAGTTTTGCTGGAAATATGGCCATTACAACTACTTCTGGTCCTGGTTTGGCATTAAAAACGGAAGCAATTGGTTTAGCTGTTATTGCTGAACTACCACTTGTTATTGTAAATGTACAGCGTGGTGGCCCATCTACTGGATTACCTACAAAAACTGAGCAATCTGATTTGCTTCAGGCTGTTGTTGGACGTAATGGTGAAGCTCCCGTACCTGTTATAGCAGCAAGTACACCTTCAAATTGCTACAATTATGCTTTTGAGGCTTCTAAAATTGCTTTAGAGCACATGACGCCAGTTATATTGCTTACTGATGGATTTTTGGCAAATGGAACACAACCTTGGAATATTGTTGATTCTAAGCAATTACCTGAGATTAAACCTAGATTTTTTAAGGGTGAAGGTGAGTATATGCCGTATGCGCGTGATCCTGAAACTTTTGTCCGTGAATGGGCTTATCCAGGAATGAAAGGTGCTGAGCACCGTATTGGTGGTTTAGAAAAAATGGATTTAACTGGAAATGTGTCGTATGTTCCTGTTAATCACGAGGTAATGACTAATAAACGTGAGGAGAAAATTGACAGGATTGTAAATGTTATTCCGCAGCAAAAAGTTGAAGGAGATGCTGATGCTGATACTCTTGTAATTGGTTGGGGTGGTACTTATGGCCATTTGCTTACAGCAGTTCAGGAGTTAAGAGAAGAAGGACATAAAGTTGCACTTTCGCATTTTAATTATATACGTCCGTTACCAGGTAATACCGAAGATATTTTTAAAAAGTACAAAAAACGTCTAGTTTGTGAGATAAATTTAGGTCAATTTGCAAAATATTTGCGTATGATTTATCCTCAATACGAATATAAACAATTTAATAAAGTTCAAGGTTTACCATTTACTGTAACCGAATTGAAGAAAAATATTCTAAAACTTATAAACGAATAAAGATGGGACAAATCGAAACAAAAAAATATACGCCAAAAGATTTTAAGAGCGATCAGGAGATTAGATGGTGTGCTGGTTGTGGTGATACGGCCATCTTAAATTCTGTTCAGAAGGCAATGGCGCAACTAGGACATAACAAGGAAGATTACGCAGTAATTTCTGGGATTGGTTGTTCTTCACGTTTCCCTTATTACATGAATACTTACGGTTTTCATGGTATTCATGGGCGTGCAGGTGCATTGGCATCGGGTGTTAAAATAGCAAATCCAAAACTTAGTGTATGGCAAATTACTGGCGATGGTGATGCTATGGCTATTGGTGGAAACCATTTTATCCACGAAATTCGTCGTAATATTGATGTAAATTTACTTTTATTCAATAACGAAATTTATGGTTTAACAAAAGGACAATATTCTCCAACTTCAAAAGTAGGACAAGTTACAAAAACTTCGCCTTATGGAAATATTGATAATCCTTTTAATCCAGGTGAATTGGTTATAGGTTCGCAAGGTAAATTTTTTGCTCGTGGTGTGGATATATTGCTTAATTTAAATATTGATATTTTTAAGTTGGCAGATGCTCATAAAGGTACTTCTGTGGTAGAAATATTACAGAATTGCGTTATATATAATGACGGCTCTTTTGCACATTTAACTGGTAAAGAGTTTCGTGAGGACAGACTAATTACACTTGAACATGGAAAACCAATGGTTTTTGGTGCCGACAAAAATAAAGGACTGAAACTTAAAGGCTTTGACTTAGAAGTGGTAACTATTGGCGAAAATGGAAATACAATAGATGATATTATTGTACACGACGCTAAAAATCCAGATCCAAGTTTGCATCTTAAATTAATTAATATGCAGTATCCAAAATATCCTGTTGCTCTTGGTGTAATTAGAGATGTTGACGCACCTTCTTATAATGATTTAATGGATGAGTCAATAAAAGAAACTGTTGCAAAGTCAAAGTTTAAATGTTTAGACGATATATTATATAGTGGTAATACTTGGGAAGTTAAGTAATAGTATAAATATAATAAAGTAATAAAAAACCGCAAAGCTATTAGATTAGCTTTGCGGTTTTTTTATCAATAAATTTTAATTATTTAAATTTATCAATTATTTCTGTTATTTCATCTAATTTTGTATTTAATAAAGTGGCGTTTTTGGCCTCAACTAGTAAACGCAAATACGGCTCAGTGTTTGAAGGTCTAATACTTAGCCACCAATCTTTATACTCAATTCTATAACCATCAAAATCAAAAAATGCTTCAGGTTTTTGTTTATCCATAAAATAATCTTTTACTGCATTCATGGCTTCAAGTTTTTGCTGAATTTCAAAGTTTATTTCACCTGAATTTTCGTAATTTTTTATTGTAGCAATAACTTTGGACATTGCTACACCTTGCTTTTTATACTCACTTACAATATTAAGCACAATTAAGGCTGCTAATAATCCTGAGTCAGAATAGTAAAAATCTTTGAAGTAATAATGACCAGCTAATTCGCCACCAAATAAACCGTCTATTTCTCTTAATTTTAGAGCAGCATGAGCACGGCCAACTTTCCACATGTGTACATCAGCATTATATTTGCTTAAGTATTCTTTAACTGAGTTTGATGTACGAATATCTTGAAGAACTTTTTTGTTTTTATTCTCTCTTTTGAAGAAATAATCACCCATTAAGGCTATTATTAAATCGGGTGAGATAAAGTTCCCCTTTTCATCTGTAAACATTACTCTATCAGCATCCCCGTCAAAAATTACGCCTAAATCACAGCTTTCTTGTACAACTTTTTTTTGTAAGAAAACTAGGTTTTTAAAGTTTAATGGATTTGGGTCGTGATTTGGGAAAGTTCCGTCTAGTTCGCTAAACAAATAGTGGTGCTTTCCCCCAATCAATTTTTTAAATCACAGTCCAGCCATACCATTAGAACAGTCTATGGCTACATTTAAATTACTGAAATCTGTTAAATACTGCCTAAGAAAATTTAGATATTCTTCTTTTTTCTCAAAATCAATTATTTTACCTTTTGTTTGTACAATCTCTATTTTTTTTGTCTCGCACATTTTTTTAAGTATTCCTAAGCCAGTGTCAAAACCTACAGGTTTGGCATCGGTAGTAGAAACTTTTAAACCATTGTATTCCGCAGGATTGTGAGATGCAGTAATCATTACAGAAGCATCAAACTTAAATTTTGCTGTAATAAAATAAACCATTGGAGTTGTGGATAGTCCAAGATTATACACGTCTGCACCAGCATCCATAATTCCTTTTTGTAAATAAGCGAAAATTTCGGGCGAGCTTGTTCGTGCATCAAAACCAACTAAAACTTTATTTGTTTTGAGTAGTTTTGGAAGGAAATAGCCAATTTTATAGACATCGTTTTTGTTAAAATCTTGATTATAAATCCCTCTAATGTCGTAAGAATGAAATGCGTTCATATATTTAAAAGTTTTTAGTTTTAAGTGATAAATTTTACCAATTTACTTTTTGTCTACGGAAAGGCATAGTCATACATCTTGCACCGCCACCTCCCCTTGCTAATTCAGAACCTTGAATTGTGACAACAAATTTTTTGTAGTCGGAGGGGTTTGTTTCTCCGTTAAGTATTTTTTTTGCTTCCAGAACTGCAAATCCACTTTTGTCAAGTTCTTCTAAAGTATAAACATTCCTAGCATAACCAAATACTTGGCCAGGTGCACTAGCAAAAAAATTCGCACCACTGTGCCATTGTTCTCTGTCTTGAATAGTCCTGTTTTTTTTGCCACCACAGAATAGTGGCTCAATATCAAATTTTAGTATTTGTAGTGCTTCAATTAAATTTTCCCTTTCGGAAATAGATATTGCTTTTCCATTTTCTATTTCCAAATGGATTGTTCTGAAGGAATTATTTTTTAATATAATTGGTTCATAAATCATACATTTATTTATATCTAAAAAGGTGAAAACCATGTCTAAATGAATAAATGATTCTGGTGATTTTGGTAATTCTTGAATTACAATATGCTTTAAATCTGGATATTGGGCATATTTTTCCATTATAAAATCAATTCATTGTGTTGTTGTTTTCATGCGCATTCGAATG
>DAOVUO010000382.1 GCA_030632545.1 Bacteroidales bacterium | reverse complement strand
TGCTTAAATGCCGCTATAATTGCAGAATAAATGCGTTTTAAAATCCCTTTACTTGAAAAGCTATTATACACGTTTTTTACTTCGATATTTTCAGACAAATTTCTTTGAATCACCATAAAAAGGCGTTCTATACTATGATAATTTTCCGAAGGTTTTCTGAAAAAAAAATGTACTCTCATTTGAATATTCCTCTATCGCTAATGTGCTAATAAGCACTTAATTTTTATTTGTCTTGGTAGTATTTTAAATATCTATTTTTTTAGCTTAAAACTTAGAACTCAAAACTTAATGAATTGGTCAATCTATAATCAAAAATAACAAGTTCTTCACATTTCCATTCTAAAAACTTTAGGAACAAAGTAAAAAAAGCCCCAAGTAACTACACCTGCTTTTATTAAATGATTTAAACTTATGGCAAAATCTCCTTCTGCTTTCACTACTTGAAGAAATAATAAAGGTATCCAAAATAATAATGTAGGATGTTTTACCATCCAATGAAACAATTTTAATTGAGTCAAATTATAAAATAAACCAACAAGCATCATAAATATAGAACCTCCCCATATTCCGTAATTTGCATAAGCTTCGCCTAAAATACTTAAATTCATACTTGTTCCGCCACGTAAATAATGCCCTGTAAAACGCTCAAAATTTTGTTGTCCACCAGCTTTTACTTTATTTGGCATCAGTAAACGAGGAACTAAACTACTTATGAGTGCTGCTTTAATTGTTTCACCTTCGGCATAAGGCTCTAATTTAGGAACATGATGAATGATTCGAGCAATAATCCAGCCTTGATTTATACGCGAAATCATAGCATTCAAATTAGACTCGCTCATCATAAAATCATTATTTGTTATATTTTTTGATACTAAATTCGTAAAAGTTCCAGTAGCATTTATCTGTCCAGCACCCCACAAATACTTCCTAAACTCGTGTTTAACTGTCTGAATAATAAAAACACCAAAAAACAAGGAACTAATTATGAGTAATTTTTTTTGAGTAGAAAATTTAAGAATAAAGCTTAAAACAATAAATATAAAACCAGCCCAAAGAATCAAGTCATGAAACATGCCTTCGGAAATAGTTGACGAAAAAAACATAAACATCACACCCCCAAAAATAGGCCATTTATACTGACGCTGGCTCATAATCAAAAAAAACAAACCAACAAAACGTACATTTGAAGTCAAATAAAAAACAAAGCGAACTGAAATTGGCATACTATCTTTTATCATAGCGGATACTATACCAATAGCGATAAGTAAGATATCAATATGCGGATAACGAATCAAAATATCTTTTGCTCGTTCAAAAATTTGCTCTTCGTTAATAATTTTAACTCCTAGAGGAAAATATAAACCGATAATAAACAATAATGTGGCTGGGAAAGCAAAATCTAAATACTCATTTTCAGGGATAACCATGTAATAAAAAGATTCATCGCCTATAAATTGATAAGATAACAAGGGGCCAATAATCCATTGTAGTAATGCGATTAGAATAATTGGATCTCTGATTTCTATTTTTTCACCTAGCTCTAAAAACGATTTTACAGCAAAGACTAAAAATAAAGTAATACCAATAATACCATAAAAGCTAAAATCAAAAAAAAGCAAGCTTAAAAAAAAGCCACTAAATCCTACAGTGCTCAATATTGATATTTTCTGGTTATTCATCCACTACAAATATAGCAAGCTATTTTCAATGCTTTCACAAACTTCGGAAAAATTCCATTTTTTTATTTTTTCTATGCTATTTAGAGCAAATTCCTTTCTTTTTTGTTCATTATTCAGCATTATTTTCATTTTCTTAGCCAAATCATCAATATTTCCTGCATTAAAAATAAAGCCATTCTCATTTTCTGAAACCAAATCAATAGCACAACCAACTTTATCGCTTACAATAATAGCTAAACCGCACGACATGGCTTCATTTACACCCAAGCCCCATGTTTCACCTGGCCCAACTGATGGCAAAACAAAAACATCTCCCAAACGATATACAATGGGCATTTTTGACTGATTTTGAAAAGGAACAAAACGGATAAAATCATATTTTTTAGCCATTTCGTTCAGTTTTATTTCCAAATGTCCATTTCCAACAAAAATTAACTTTAGAAATGGATTTTTAATCTTTGCAGCAGCTCTAATCAATATCTCTGGATTTTTTTTTGACTCAAATTTACCTACAAATAAAAAAACTACATCTTTATCACTAATATCTAAAGCTTTACGCCATTCATTTGCTTTGTTAGAATCGTCCAAATTATTATTAAAAAAACGCTGATTGTCGATAGCATGAGGTGTAAATATTAATTGTGCATCTTTTATTCCATGAGCCTGAAAATAAGCCTTATTCTGTTGTCCAACAAATAAGGCAAAGTCAATCTTTTTATACACTTGTTTAAGCACAAATCGACGTAATTTATCCTTTATAAAATTTTGCTCATCAATCAATGTAGAATCGCCACGAAAATAAACAGGTATTTTACCTTTAAAATATCTCATTGCCCCCAAATGGGACTTAAATTTCCATCCAAAAACAAGAATTGCATTTGCTCCCCAGACTTCAATTTTTTTATTCAAATCAGGATTTTGAATGCCGAAATATGATTGAGAACTTTGAACTTTTGCAATATTCCTTACAAATTCATATTCATAGGATTCTAATAACGGTATATCCCATGAGATTTCTTGTTTAAATTTTGCATCATAATACTTATTTTGAGCATTTTGCCAGGTATAAAAAACCTTTACTTCTACTTTTTTACGACTATTTAACAAGCGAAACCAAGGTGCATTATATTGAATAGGGTGCGTGCTAATTATAGCTATTTTTTGCATTATTATTTAGTTTTTTTTAAAATTACGCAAGTTATTTTAAAAAGTATAGTCTAACTATAAAATAATAAAATGAAAATGAAAAGTATTATAAGTTTATTAACCCTATTTTTGGCATTAAGCCAACTCGTATTTGCGCAAAAAAATAATGAGATTGATCCTGCAATAATTGCGCAACGCCAAACTGACCAAATGCAAATTGAATTGCAATTAAAAAACAATCAACTTGAGCCAGTTCATGCACTCAATTTTAAATATGCAACCGAAATATACAATATAAAAACCTCAGGATTAAAAGGTCAAGTTATTGCTGGACAAATGCAAAAAATTAGATCGTCAAGAATGAAAGAATTAAAAACTGTACTTTCTAAAGATCAATATAAGCAATATCAAAAACAGCAAAATGCTAACCAACAACAAAACCAAAAAGGCAAAGGTAATGGTAAAGGAAATGGACAAGGAAGAGGTCAAGGTGGCGGACAAGGAAATAAACAGTTTTAAATAAATTCTCTTTCAAAAAACAATAAAACTCAAATTATGAAGTATTTATATAATTTGAGTTTTATTGTTTTCTATTCAATTTTACGATTTCGTTTCCATAAAGCAGGATTTCCAATATAAATACCGTAAGCATCAAGGTTTTGAGCTGTAAACGAATTTACGCTTAAAATAGAGTGCGAAGCACAATGCACACCACCAGCAACAGTCGCTTTAGCACCAATCCATACACCGTCGTCAATAACAATTGGGCTTGTAATCAAATCAAAACTCTCTTTTTTATAATTATGATTTCCACTTAAT
>DAOVUO010000423.1 GCA_030632545.1 Bacteroidales bacterium | reverse complement strand
CTGATGATATTTTTGTAATTCCTAAAGATTATAACGAAATACATAGATGATATTTGGACTTACTATTTTTTTGTTTTGTTTTTGAACGTTTGTCGAACTACGCAATTTTTAATCCTTCGTAAATTTTTTATTCAATAATACATGCAAGTTAATTAGCTTAATTTGAGATGTTATACTAGTCCTATTTTGAATAATTGTATTCAGGTCATGCCGAAAGACTTTTCGTTTTGTTCCGATTTTTTTCAGCACAATACTTGGCACTGGGCAGCGCATAGCCGTTAAGTTAATGTTTGCTGCTGAATATGATTAGCAACGGCATTTATGCCGTTGTTTCAATGAATTATAATTAGCAATGGCATTTATGCGTTTGTTCCAAAGAATATGATTAAAAATTGCATTTATGCGTTTGTTCCAATGAATTATGATTAGCAACGGCATTTATGCCGTTGTTTCAATGCCACAACGATCTGGGGCTTTAGCCCAAACTGTTTGATATTCTAATTTTCCTTTATGAAGTTAAAAGAAGCAATCGGGGAACTATTGATGATTAAAAAATCATTTATTTCACTAAATTGGTATTAGAATCACTAATTGTAAGTTTGACAAAGTATAACGAATTGCTATATTTGCACAACACTTTCAAATGCAATAATTAAGTAATAATTAAGCAATAAAATGGATAATCAATTTAAACGTACACTTGTAACCACCGCTTTGCCCTACGCAAACGGGCCTATTCATATTGGTCATTTAGCAGGAGTTTATATTCCAGCGGATATTTATGTTCGCTATTTTCGTTCAAAAAAGAAAGATATATTATGGGTTTGCGGTTCCGATGAGCATGGAGTTCCTATTACCTTAAAAGCTCGCAAAGAGGGCGTAGAACCTCAGGTTATTGTAGACCGTTATCACGAAATAATAAAGAAATCGTTTGCTGAGTTTGGTGTGTCGTTTGATATTTATTCTCGTACAAGTAATAAAATACACCACGAAACAGCAGCAGGATTTTTCAAAAAATTGCATGATGATAATCAGTTTATCGAAAAAACAAGCGAACAACTCTACGACGAGCAAGAAAAGCAGTTCTTAGCCGACAGATATGTTACCGGAACTTGTCCGCATTGTGGATACGATAAGGCTTATGGCGATCAGTGCGAAAAGTGCGGAACATCGCTAAGTGCAAAAGATTTAATAAATCCACAATCTTCGATAAGTGGTAATAAGCCTGTGCTAAAGGAAACTAAGCATTGGTATTTACCTTTAGATAAGCACGAACCATTTTTGCGACAGTGGATTATTGAGGAGCACAAGGAATGGAAATCAAATGTTTATGGTCAATGTAAGTCGTGGATTGATTTAGGATTGCAAGCTCGTGCGGTGAGCCGCGATTTAAATTGGGGTGTACCTGTACCAGTAGAAGGTGTGGACAAAAAAGTGCTTTATGTTTGGTTTGATGCTCCAATAGGTTATATATCTGCAACAAAAGAGCTTACCCCTGACTGGGAGCTTTATTGGAAAAATAAGGAAACTCGCTTATTGCATTTTATTGGTAAAGATAATATTGTGTTCCATTGTATTATTTTCCCTGCAATGTTAAAAGCACATGGCGATTATATTTTACCCGACAATGTACCAGCAAATGAGTTTTTGAATTTAGAGGGTGATAAAATTTCTACTTCTCGTAATTGGGCTGTATGGTTGCACGAGTATTTGGAAGATTTTAAAGACCAGCAGGATGTGCTGCGTTATACACTAACTGCCAATGCTCCAGAAACATCGGATAACGATTTTACTTGGAAGAACTTTCAAGCAAGAAATAACAATGAGCTAGTTGCTGTTTTAGGTAATTTTATAAACAGAACTTTAGTGCTTAGTAATAAGTATTATGGTGGCAAAGTACCAGCTAGAGGCGAATTAACTGAGCAAGATAAGGATGCCTTGGCAGGTATTCCGGCATTAAAAGCTGAGATTGAGAAAAATCTTGAGCAGTTTAGGTTCAGAGAAGCCCTTAAACAGGTAATGAATTTAGCTCGTTTAGGGAATAAGTATCTGGCCGAAACAGAGCCTTGGAAGTTATTTAAAGAAAATCCTGCAAGTGTAGAAACCATAATGAATATTAATCTGCAAATAACTGCAAATTTGGCCATATTAATTGAGCCATTTATGCCGTTTACATCAGCTAAAATATTTGATTTTCTTCAAATAGATGCTTTAACTTGGGAAAAAGCAGGTGGTGATATTTTGGTAGATGGACATCAAATAATAAAGAAGGCAGGCTTGTTGTTTGCTAAAATAGAAGATGAACAAATTCAGGCTCAAGTTGATAAGCTTGAACAAACAAAAATTGACAATCAACCTAAGAATGTAAAACCAATGAAAGACGCAATAAGTTTTGATGATTTTCAGAAAATGGATATAAGAGTAGGAACAATTCTGGAAGCTCAAAAAGTACCTAAAACAAAAAAGCTACTTCAAATTAAAATAGATACTGGTATCGACCAACGTACAGTAGTTTCGGGTATTGCCGAATATTTTAAGCCCGAAGATATTATTGGTAAGCAAGTAAGTGTGTTGGTAAATTTAGACCCACGTAAAATTAAAGGAATAGAATCGCAAGGTATGATTTTAATGGCCGAGAATGAAGACGGTAGCCTATATTTTATACAACCTAATGATAAAGTTGAAAATGGCAGTTCGGTAAGTTAATATAGGCTGTATTTAAATATTAAGTAAATAAACACACAAAAGCATGATCAATACTTCCCCGCTGCTCGGGACTGGCTGTTAAGATTTACTAAATTTATTGTTTCAAAACTATAGTTCGCTAGTTATAAGCAATATAGTAAATAAAACAAAATTTAGTAAATCTATAGACTTCAGTTGTTTATAAAAATTTAACGGCCTGTCCTGATTATCGGGGAAGTATTGCATGATTAAACACGCAAAATATTATTCATACATTAGTGTCTAAATATTAAACAAATGAAAAAATTACTACTGAGTATTGCTACTGTATTATTCCTTTTAAGTTCTTGTAATACAGATGTTAAAAAGAACGAAGCTGATGCGGCTACAACACAAGAAGATAGTACTATAGTTGATAAGGTGCTTAATGAAGAGCCTGTTTCAGAAGCATCTAATCTCGAAAAGATGCAAAAAATTGAGGAATTAGTAAAGAACACTGCAAAAGTGAGTTTACCATTTACTCTTGAAGCAAGCTACG
>DAOVUO010000147.1 GCA_030632545.1 Bacteroidales bacterium | reverse complement strand
CGAAGAATATATTTCAACGCAGCTAATTATATTCATCAGTCTGTTGAGTGTATGTTTGTGTGTTTTAGTTTATTACACAAGTGTTTAGCGAGTCCGATTGAATTGCAAATATAAAATCTCAAGGTGATTTCACTTGTTTTTAGAAAAATCTTAGATTCAAAAACAAAATTCAAAAAAAATTCCTTAACTTTATAGTTCGTGAGAATTTATAGGAAGTGTATTTATGCCAGAGCTGTTAGATCAAGATATTCAGCAAATTGAGTTGTATTTTGAGGATTTAAAACAAAATTTAGAGCAAACATTTAGCGAGAGTAATTATGGGCGAATTAAAAATGCCTTAACTGTTGCTTATGATGCCCATAAAACGCAAATACGTAAAGTTAGTGGCGAACCTTATATTTTGCATCCTATTGCTGTGGCTAAAATTATTTGCAACGAAGTTGGATTTGGCTCTGAATCAGTGGTTTGTGCATTGTTGCACGATGTAGTAGAAGATTCAAAAGGACGATATACAATTAAGGACTTAAGGGGCTTGTTTGGTCAGCAAGTTGCAGGTGTAGTAAATGGTCTTACTAAAATAACTAGCGAAGGAAAGAAGAATGAAAGTGAAGATGGGCATTTATCTAACGATCAGCTTGAGTCATTAAAAAAGGTGTCGTTATTGTCAATTGGAGATGTGCGCGTGATTTATATCAAAATTGCCGATAGATTACATAATATGCGCACTATGGAAGGTATGAAACAAAATTCGCAGTTGCGCAAAGCTGGTGAAAATTTGTTGTTTTATAGCCCTTTTGCGTATAGATTAGGATTGTATTTAATAAAAAAGGAATTAGAAGATGGTAGTTTTGAAATCAATAATCCGGGTGAATATAATGCATTAAGAGGAATTATTAATGAGGAGGAAAATTCTCGTAATTCTTTATTCAAATCTTATTTAATTAGGATAGAAGAAAAGCTCAAAAGCGAAAAAGCGAATGTAAAGGTAGAGTATTTTACAAAGTCTGTTTATTCTATTTGGAAGAAAATGGAAGAGCGACATAAACCTTTTGAGGAAATACATAATTACCGCTCTATTAGAGTAGTTTTTGATTCACCTTCTGATGAATCTGTTGAAAGACGAATGGTTTATATGCTTTTTGTTGAGATAACTAATCTTTTTCAAGAAAAGAAAAATAGTAGACGAGATTATATAAAAGAAGGAAAAATTAATGGTTTTCAGGCTCTGGTTTTTGATATAATAGTAGAAAGACCTTTAACTTTTATCGAAATTCATATTATGAGTCAACGAATGAGATTGGTTAACGACAGAGGGCCATTGTCGCTTAAGCAGCGTTCAGTTGGATTAAAAAAATCGTATAGACAATCTTGGATAGAAAATTTAAATAAACAATTAAAAAGCGATTCAGATGACCCTCTTGACTTTATTCAAGATATTACTTCTGAGTTTGTGAATGAGATAGTTGTATATACGCCAAAGGGGCAGCCAATTAGACTTCCTAGAGGGAGCACTGTTCTTGATTTTGCATTTCATATTCATTCAGATATTGGATTAAGTTGTGCTGGTGCTACGGTTGATAACGATTTTGCAAAAATTACCTATGTATTACACGGTGGACAACGTGTTGATGTGCATAAAACTGAAAAAATTGCTCTGCAGGAATATTGGATAGATTTTGTTAAAACAAAGCGTGCTAAAGATGTTATTAGAGCGTATTGGCATAAGAAGCGTAATAAAGTGCTTTTAAAAGGAAGAGAAATTTTTAATGCTATATTAAGGGATGCAGGAATTGAAAATAAAAAAAAGGCTATTGATAAACTTATTCAAAAATATAGTTTAAATCAAAATGAAATATTTTATAAAATAGGTGACGAATCAATTACAAAAGAGCTTATTTATAGAAATTTAATAAATCCTAATGAAAAGGCGAATAAGGGATTTTGGCAAACTATATTTAATCGTAATGCAGAGAAAGAATATCTTCCAATTCAATCAAAAGAGTTTAAGCCTAATATGCCTTATGTTGTTGACGAACGTTTGATATATTCCGATTATTTTATTGCGCATTGTTGTAATCCTATTCCTGGCGATGACTCTGTAATTTACAAGAATAAACATGGAGCATTAATAATTCATCAAATGAAATGTCATCAGGCAACACAGTTTTTTGCTGCACATGGCAAAAATGCGGTTGCGGTTAAGTGGATGGATAATGCTCAAAGTATTTTTCCTGTTAAGTTATATATTCGTGGCGTGGATAGAGTAGGAGTAATACGTGATATTACTGAATTAATTTCCTTTACGATGGATATTAATATGCATTCTATAAATATTACTATTCAAAGTAGGACAAGATTTTTAGGTGATATTGTTTTATTTGTTACCAATAAAGCTGTTTTGGATTTGGTAATTATTCGGTTAGGAAAAATCAAAGGAGTAGATAATTGTATACGTGAAAACCGATTTGAAATGGAAGAATGATTTGTATAATTGAAATAGCTTTGGCTTAAAATCTGAACAATGAAACGCACAAATATTGTTGATCAAACAATTGGAAAATACCGCGATTCTTTTATAGAATACATTACACAGACTGCTAATCAATCTATAAAAAATAATGAAGAGAAAATTATGTTGGCCTATGATTATGTAGCTGATGTATTAAAACTTACACGTGATAATTTTAATAATTTATTAATTGCAAAAGTTAATGCTTTAACAGAAATTTTGGTTGATGAATTAAATTTAGGTGCTAAATCTGTGATTGCTGGTATACTTTATATTAGTCATGAACATAATTCTTTAGAATTTGATGATATAAAACAGTGGTATGGTGGGCGTATTGCAGAAATAGTTGTGGCTCTTACTCGAATACCTGTATATTCGAATGCAAATCCAAAAAATAAATCCGAACATATTCGCAACTTACTGTTAACCATATCGTTTGACGTTAGAGTTACTTTTATAATTTTAGCAATGAGATTGCAGGAAATAAGAAATGAAAGTCAAAAAGAAGTAACAGAATCAACAAAGAAATTTGCATTAGAAACTTTAGACGTATATGCGCCCATTGCTCATAGAATTGGATTATATGATTTTAAAACAGAACTAGAAGATTTAAGCTTCAAGATTTCGCAACCAGATATTTATAAATATATAGCTGAGCAATTAGATGGTTCTGAAAAAAAAAGAATGCTGTCTATTAATACTTTTAGTATACCAATAATAGAGGCTCTTGATAAAATGGGTATTAGTTTTAATATTGACGGGAGAGTAAAATCTATATATTCTATTTGGAATAAAATCCAAAAAAAACATGTTGCAATTTTTGATATTTATGATATTTATGCTATTAGGATAATTTTTGATACTGCTGATAATTTGCCTGAATCTACACAATGTTGGAATATTTTTAGTGTAATAACTCAAATTTATTCTCCAAAAATGGATAGGATAAGAAACTGGGTAAACAAACCAAAAGATAATGGTTATGAAGCATTGCATGTTACAGTTAAATCTTCTGACGATAAATGGGTTGAAGTGCAAATCCGTTCAAAGAGAATGGACGAATTAGCTAGTTTGGGTATTGCAGCTCACTGGAAATATAAAGGTGAGTCTATGGACGAAACAGCTTTTGATAAATTATTTCAACAATTAAATGCTTTAAAGGAATTGAATTCAGAGAGCTCTTCTGATTTTCTTGATAATTTTAAACCTAAAATTGTACATCGTGATATTTATGTTTTTACTCCTAAAAATGAAATTGTTAAATTAAAAAAGAATTCTACTGTATTAGATTTTGCGTTTTATATTCATACAGATATAGGTTTAAGTTGTTTAGGTGCTAAAGTTAACTATAAATCTGTAGCACCCGAATTTGTACTTTCAAGTGGCGATAGAGTTGAAATATTAACTTCGAGTAAGCAACGTTTAAAAAAGGAATGGGTAGATATTGTTGAAACTAAAAAAGCTAAACAAAATATAAAGTCTGCTTTTAGGCAAGAGCGTAAAATTATTGTTCGTAAAGGTTTAATTCAAATTGAGAAATTAACATCACAATTAAATATATATTTTGACAACTATATTTTTCGAAAACTGTCACGTCAATTTCAAACCCAAACAAAGGAGCAATTATATTTCAAAATTGGGAATAATGAAATTTCAACAAAAGAGATTGTCGACACACTTAAAGAGCGGTCAAAAGAGAAGAGAATTAATTTCTGGAAAATAGTTTTAAATCAAAAAATTGAAGATTCTAATTTTACAATTAAACTTGCAACTTGCTGTGTACCATCACCTGGTTCAGAACTAATAGGACTATATAATGAACATTTAATTGTTGCTCATAAAAATGATTGCTCTATGGCTAAAACATTGCTTGGGATTCATTCGAGTAAAAAAGTGCGTATTAAATGGCAAGCAACTAAAGATGAGGCAAATTTAGTTACATTGAATTTTCGTGGTAATGATAGAACTGGGATTGTTAATAGAGTGTCGGCAATTGTTGCTAACGAAATAAATATAAACATGCGGAGTATCCATTTTGAGAGTGATCAGCGTAATTTTAATGGAAGAATTGAACTATATATTCCCCCCAATTATTTACTTAATGATTTTATATATCGTTTAAATCAGATTAAAGGGATGAAAAAAATTGAAAGGCTGTAGTTAACAGGAAATTGCATTTTTTTAATTTTAAGACAGTCATTATTTTTTCTATTTTGAAATTGCTTGATATAAAGTTTGATAAAAAACTTATTCGTTTGATTATTTTTTATATATTTGACAAGCTTTTCCCCTAAATCTTGGTTTTTTTAACAATATACTAAGATGATAAAATAAAATAGAATATTTTTTTGAATAGTTTAACCAAAATAAAGAGAATGAACACTTTTTACCAAAAGGGAAGTAAATACGAACCTGAAATATCACTAAATCCACAAAATGGTGTAATGAAAATAAGTGGTATTTCGATGCCTGAAAATACTGTTAGAGTATATTTTAGTGTATTGGACTGGTTAAATGAATATAAAAAAAATCCAGCACCTAAAACACGTTTAGAGTTTGATTTAGAATATATAAATACTGCATCGTCAAAAATGATTCACGAAATTTTACGAATTGTAGATGGCATAACTATTAAAGGATGTGATGCTGAGATTATTTGGAATTATCATGATGAAGATTCTGATATTCTTGAAATAGGTGAAGAGTATAGAGATTTTGTGAAAACAAATTTTATCCTTGAAATGAAATAGAGAAAATGGATAAAAATATTAATCAATCTAAAATGCCAGTATATAGAGATGCTGGTTTTTCTTTTTATAGGTTTGAGGATATTGAGCAGATTTTTGGCGAAGAGAAAAGTAATTCTTGGCAGCCAGAAAAATATATTTATTCACGATATAGAAATCCAACAGTTACTCATACTGAACAAAAATTAGCAAAACTAGAAAATAGTAATTGGTCTATTTTAAGTGCTTCTGGAATGGCTAGTATTGACATGGCAATAAGCATTTTATATAATGCTGAAAAAAAATCTAATATTCTGTTTTTTAGCGAAATATATGGTGGAACTATTTCGTATATGAATTATGTTCTAAAACAAAAAAGAGGAGTAGATTTTGGTGTTTTTAATACTGAAAATGGTGTTTATAATTTGAATAAACTTGATGAGCTTCTTTCATCAGGAAAATATACGGTTTTATATTTTGAAGCAGTTTCAAATCCGTTTTTGGTTGTTTCAGATGCCAAAGAAATAATTAGAATCGCAAAAAAGTATAATGTAAAAGTAATTGTAGATAATACTTTTGCCACATCAATCCTTTGGAAGCCAGTAGAAAATGGAGCTGATTTAGTTGTACATAGTGTAACAAAATATTTATCAGGACATGGAAGTATAACCGCTGGTGTACTTTCTGGTAATGCTGCAAATTTATTACACGAAGCAATTGAATATCGGAAATTGGTTGGTGCAATTTTAAGCCCTGATGACGCTTGGCGAATTGCCGAACAACTTGATACTTTTGAAATGCGTGTAAAAAAACACAACAAAAATGCGCTTAAAGTTGCTCAGTTTTTGGACAAACATCCTAAAATTAGCACTGTAATTTATCCTGGTTTGGAAAGTGATAATTTCTATAACGAAGCTAAAAAATTGTTTAATAATAAGGGATTTGGTGGAATGCTTACATTTGAGATTGCTGGTAAAAATGAGGAAGCAAAAAAAGCTGCGGTAGTCAAATATCTGAATAAATCGAAAGAAAGTATTCCAATTATTCCAAGTATGGGCGAAACACAAACCATTCAGCTTCCTATTTATGCTGTATGGAAGGACAGAAGTCCGTCACCATCTTATATTCGTTTATCTGTAGGAATTGAAAATGTGGATGAAATTATTTTGAATTTGGAAAATGCCTTGAAATAGTTTTTATTAGATAATAGAAAGTTATCTAACCTGAGTCTAACATGATTAAGTGAAAATCAATAGCTACGTGGCTTCAGTCCGTAGCTGCCATAAAGAAAAGCCCTTCCCCCTCTGAACTTTCAGCAAAAACTATGTTTTTGCT
>DAOVUO010000305.1 GCA_030632545.1 Bacteroidales bacterium | reverse complement strand
GTTCATATTTCAATAGTGTTGCTGATTCTCTGCTTTCTATGAATTAAAAAACTGTAACTTTGACAAAGTTTAACGTGCTTTTATTAAGCAAATGTATTAATTTTTTAGTTAAATTATATGCTGGTTATATTATTTCTATTTTTCGAACTTACTTCTTTTTGATAATTAGATTGTTACTTTTATCAATTACCAATAGTCAATTATCAATTACGAATTACCAATTGATTAGTTATTATTTACTATTTATTATTGGGCTGACGCAAGCGATTTATCAATTATCAATTAAATGTTTAAAAAATAAATATTGTGAAAATGAGGCATATTGCATAAAAAGTTTAAAAAAAGTTCATAAAAGTTTTGCATAAATTAAAAAAAATGTACTTTTGCGCTCGGGTAAGTCTCATACGGCTAGCTCCTGTTGAATCCCCCAGGTCTGGAAGGAAGCAAGGGTAGATGGTTGTAGCGGTGCGATATGAGTAGCTTACCCATTTTTTATTGATTTTTTTTAGACAAACAATAATGAGCAAGTGGTTACTCTTTTCTTTTTTATTCTCATTTAATCAACATATTAAGTAATTTATTTTCAACTATAAAATATTAGCAAAATGAAATTTTTTATTGATACAGCTAACCTTGAACAAATTAAAGAGGCGCAAGATTTGGGCGTTTTAGATGGAGTTACTACCAATCCCTCGCTTATGGCAAAAGAGGGTATTGCGGGCGAAGAAAATATTAAAAATCACTATATAAATATATGCGAAATAGTTGATGGCGATGTTAGTGCAGAGGTAATTTCTACTGAATTTGATGGAATGATAGCTGAGGGGAAGCTTTTAGCAGAATTGCATCCAAATATTGTTGTTAAAGTGCCTATCACAAAAGATGGAGTAAAAGCGATTAAATATTTTAGCGAAAATGGTATTAGAACTAATTGTACTCTTGTTTTTTCTGCCGGACAAGCACTTTTAGCTGCCAAAGCAGGTGCTAGTTATGTGTCGCCATTTATTGGTCGTTTGGATGATATTTCTTCTGATGGTGTGCAATTGATTTATAAAATTGTGGAGATGTACAATTATTATGGATTTGAAACTCAGGTTTTAGCAGCATCAGTTCGTCATACTCAACATATTTTACAATGTGCCGATGCTGGGGCAGACGTAATTACAGCTCCTTTAAGTGCTATTATGGGTTTGTTAAAGCACCCATTAACCGATAGTGGATTAGAAACATTTATGAATGATTATAAAAAGTTGAACTCGTAATTTGAGTTTGGTAGATTGTTGAAATCTGCTAAAGTTTTGTATAGCACAGACTTTCTAGTCTGTGCTATATTTATAACAGGCTGGAGAGTCTGTTGTACATTGTTATATTGATTCTATTTTAATTTAAAACGGAAATAGTTTTGATTTATCTAATTTAGAGTTAAATATTTCAATCGGATATTCAATATCGCTTAAAAATAAAGCATTTCCAGGAACAGAAAATCCAGCATTTCCTCTATTTTTACTTTCAATTATATTTCTGAATTTTTCTACTGAAATTTTGTTTTTACCCACTTCTAACAAAGTACCAACAACCGCTCTAACCATGTTTCGTAAAAAGCGATTTGCTTTTATCGAGAAAATGAGTAAATCACCTTTTCTTACCCATTCAGCGGAGTAGATTGTGCAATTATTAGTTTTTACATCTGTATGCAATTTACTGAAACTCGTAAAATCTTCGTATTCAAATAGGATTTTAGCTGCCTCGTTCATTTTTTCTACATCCAATGAGTAGTGAGTCTTATAGGATAAATTTTGTAGAAAAATTTGCTTTTTTGTACTTATAATATAGTGGTATGTTCTATTTGTAGCCGAAAATCTCGCATGGGCTTCATTATTTGTTTTCTGAAATGATAGAATAGTTATGTTTTTTGATAAAAAATTATTCCATTTCGTTATCAATTGTTCAATGTTTATTTCCGAAGAGTAATCAAAATGGGCTACAAAATAGGAAGCATGGACGCTAGTATCTGTTCTACCAGCGCCCGTAATTTTAATTTTTTTATTGAGTAATAATGATAATGTTTGCTCTAAGTTTTCTTGAACGCTCACCGCATTTGGTTGAATTT
Organism: Bacteroidales bacterium; assembly: GCA_030632545.1. Lineage (GTDB taxonomy): Bacteria > Bacteroidota > Bacteroidia > Bacteroidales > DYOH01 > DYOH01. Next base: position 2,289 of record DAOVUO010000305.1, on the reverse strand, counting down.
GCCACCCATGAAATTCTTGACCATTATATTGTAACTCAATAAAATATCTTGTCATTTTATTAATAATTAAAAATTAATCATTAACAATTTTGTTATAAAGCGTTGTTTGCTGCTCTTTTTCTTTGGTGTTCTTTTAGAAAAATTTTTCTTATTCGCATTGAATTTGGAGTAACTTCAACATATTCATCTCCTTGAATATATTCCAAAGCTTCTTCTAACGAAAACTTAATGGGAGGTGCAAGTCTGGCTTTATCATCTGAACCCGAAGCACGCATGTTTGTAAGCTTTTTAGTTTTAGTTACATTGATTACAATATCACCAGATCGGTTACTTTCACCAACAACCATACCTTCATAAATAGCTTCGCCTGGTCCAACAAAAAACTTGCCTCTATCTTGCAATTTATCAATTCCATAAGCAATTGCAGTTCCTGTTTCTAAAGAAACTAACGAACCATTAATTCGTTTTTCAATATCACCTTTATAAGCCTGAAATTCAATAAAACGATGCGACATGACTGCCTCACCTGCGGTAGCAGTCAGCATATTAGTTCGCATACCAATAATTCCTCTCGAAGGAATATTAAATTCCAAATGGATTCTGTCGCCTTTTCTTTCCATAGTAAGCATTTCGCCTTTTCTACGGTTTGCCATTTCAATTGCTTTTCCCGAATATTCATCAGGTAAATCAATAGTTAAAATCTCAATAGGCTCACACTTAATACCTGCAATATCTTTTATAATAACTCTAGGCTGACCAACTTGTAATTCGTAACCTTCACGGCGCATGGTTTCAATTAAAACTGATAAATGCAATACTCCTCGACCAAAAACTATAAATGAATCGGCAGTTGAACCTTGCTCAACTTTTAAAGCTAAGTTTTTCTCTAGTTCTTTGTCTAAACGTTCTTTTAAATGTCGAGAAGTTACATATTTTCCATCTTTACCAAAAAATGGCGAATCATTAATAGTAAAAAGCATACTCATAGTAGGCTCATCTATGGAAATTGGGTCTAAAGCTTCTGGTTCTTCAATAGCTGCAACGGTATCGCCAATATCAAAGTTTTCAAGACCAACAATAGCACATATTTCACCACTTTTAACAGAATCTACTTTTACTTTGGCGAGACCTTCATAAACCAACAAGTCTTTTATTTTTGTTCGTTTAACAGAACCATCACTTTTCATTAATGAAACTTGCTGATTTGCTTTAAGTTCACCTCTATGTACTCTACCTACAGCAATTCTGCCAACGTAACTTGAATACTCTAAAGAAGTAATTTGCATCTGAATACTTCCTTCAAGTATTTCTGGAGCAGGAATATGCTCAATAATTGAATCGAACAGTGCTGTAATATTTTCCGTTCTGTTTTTCCAGTCAGTCGACATCCAATTTTCCTTCGCAGAGCCATAAATAGTGGGAAAATCAAGTTGCTCTTCTGTTGCATCAAGATTAAACATTAGTTCAAAAACTTGCTCGTGAACTTCTTCTGGTCTACAATTAGGTTTGTCCACTTTATTAATAACAACAATTGGCTTTTTCCCTAGATCTAAGGCTTTTTGAAGTACAAAACGTGTTTGAGGCATTGTTCCTTCAAATGCATCTACAAGTAAGAGAACGCCATCGGCCATATTAAGAACACGCTCAACTTCACCCCCAAAATCGGAGTGCCCAGGAGTGTCTATTATATTGATTTTATAATCTTTATAGAAAACAGAAACATTTTTCGAAAGGATTGTAATTCCTCTTTCTCTTTCTAAGTCATTACTATCTAAAATTAATTCACCAGGTTTTTCGTGCTTACGAAAAAGATTTCCAGTAATAAGCATTTTGTCCACTAATGTAGTTTTTCCATGGTCTACGTGGGCAATTATTGCAATATTTCTAATTTTCTGCATGTCTTTATAATTAAGGCCGCAAAGGTAATCTTTTACATACAATATTAGCAAATAAAAGTCCTAAGAAATTGTTATTAAATAGCTAAAAAAAAACATATTATTTGAAAGCTATATTATTTGATAATTTAGAGTAGTATTGATATAGTTACATTCACAACCAATCACCAATTACCAATCACAATCTAATCAATAATTAAATGTCAGGGCAAACGCATGAAAAAAAATAAAAATGTGTCGGATTTGTTATTTGACTAAAACACAGTCAGTTTTGAATTAATAATTTTAGAAATAGATGATAATAAGGTAATAAGGCTGGTTATTTCTACTCTTTATTTTCTACTAAGGTTGAAAATAAATAATAAGGTTTTCTCTACTATAAAAACCTTATTTT
>DAOVUO010000339.1 GCA_030632545.1 Bacteroidales bacterium | reverse complement strand
ATTTTAAACATAAAACTCAATACAATAAGCTGATATTGAGTAATATATGTTGACAATTACATTCGTATAAATCAATGATTTAGAATTTTAAATGTGTCAAACCATAGTTCTATCTGAGTTTTAACTGTAAACTATCTAATTTAGCAATGTTACGTAGACTTACGTATTTCAAAAATACAAAAAAGAGATTACTTACCGCATAAACAAATTGTTTTTAATAAATAAACAAAAGTGTAACCTTTATTGATTTGATTGTCAGTGCTTTATGTATTTTTGGGTATTTTTAAATCATTTAATATCAAACATATATGTGAAGTCCAAATTAAAAGTTAGATAATTGATAATTGATAATTGATAATTGATAATTGTTAATTGTTTAACTTAAAAAGTATTTTAAATAACTTAAAAATGAAAAAAGTATTCTTAATCATAGCTTTCGTTGCAGCTGCATTGCTGTATACTAAGGCTTGCACAATAGCTGTTGTTTCTGGCAAATACACAAAAGATGGCCGTCCTTTGCTTTGGAAAAATCGTGATACATGGGCTACAAATAATAAAATCATGTATTTAAATGATGGTAAGTACAAATACATGGGATTGGTAAATTCTAAAGATATGGATGGAAAGAGTTTATGGATAGGCATGAATGAAAAAGGTTTTGCCATAATGAATTCAAATTCATACAATTTAACCATTGGCGACACAACCAAACATTCGGGACTTGAAGGCAGACTTATAAAATATGCATTAGCAAATTTCTCCACTGTTGAAGAATTTCAGGATTATTTAGATAAAATGGAAAAACCAACTAGACTTGAAGGAAATTTTGGTGTTATTGACGGACAAGGTGGTGCAGCTATGTTTGAAGTAGGATTTCAATCTTACGAAAAATTTGATGCCAACGACCCTAGAGTAGCTCCTTTTGGTTATGTTATAAGAGGTAATTATTCCTTTTCAGGAAGTTATGGCGAAGAAAGTAGCGGATATATTAGATACAATACCGTTGACGACTTATTTTATCAAGCAGCAGCTACAAATTCTTTCGATGCACAATTTATTATGCAGGATGTAACTAGAGGATTAAAGCATTCTCTTTTAAAAACAGATTTATATGAGCAATACAAGAATATTCCTGAAAACACACCAACATATACATTTTTTCATGACTTTATTCCACGTAAAAGTTCAGCTTCCGCTTGTGTTGTTCAAGGTGTAAAAAAGGATGAAAATCCTGAATTTACAACACTTTGGTCTGCCGTTGGTTTTCCACTAACATCTATTGTTATTCCTACTTGGCTTAAAGCTGAAAATGATTTTCCTGAAGTATTAAAAATAAATGAAGACTTAGAAGATTCACCAATCTGCAATGCTGCTCTAACTCTAAAAAACGAGGTTTTCCCAATACGATGGGGGAAATTTGCGGCTCAATACTATATCAATATTAATGCACTAGTTAATGCAGATAATAGTGGCGTTCGTCAGAAAATTGAACCAGATGAAAATCAGATTTTTGAAAAAACAAATCAAAAACTTGAAAATTGGCAAAAAAATGGAATGACGAAAAAAGATATAAAGGAATTTAATCAATGGTTAAATACTTTTGTAAAACAATCGTATAAAAAGAATTTTAATTTAGATTTATAAATTATGTTGTATAAAGCAAAACTTATCCTGACAAAAAAAATAATAGGAATTGCCATATTAGCAATTTCTGTTTTAATATTTGGATGTGACAACAACACAAAAACTAACACAAAAACTAAACCGACAAGTAATAAAATAAATGTTGCTGTTTTTAAAGGCGATGGTGTTAGTCCTACGTGTGTAATAGAAACGTTTGAAGCATTAAAAATAGATTCGGGCATTTCGCCACAAATAATTACGGCTGCCGAAATTACGGCAGGAAAACTAAACGATTTTGAAGTTATAATATTCCCAGGTGGAAGTGGTAGCAAAGAGCTCAATAATCTTGGACAAATTGCTGCCACTAAAGTATTAGATTTTGTAAAAGCAGGGAATGCTGCAGTAGGAATTTGTGCTGGTGGATACTTATTTAGCACAACTAAAGACTACCCAAGCCTCCAGTTGGTTTCTGCAACAGAGTGGGATAGGGAACATTATGACAAGGGGCGTGCTTTGATTGAATTTGAATTATCTACTGCAGGACTAAAAATATTTCCTGAACTTAAAAATCGAAAATCTTTTCTACAATATTACGATGGCCCAGTACTTATGGCATCTGATAGTGGGAAAAGTGGTATGCAAAAATATATTGAACATGCCAAATATGTAAGTGATATTACAATCCATCCTAATTATCCAAGTGGAATAACACCAGGAAAAAGCTTTATTTTAGGAGAGGATTATGGTAATGGGCGTGCAATGGTTATTGCAGGGCATCCTGAATCTACGCCAGGAATGAGATGGATGGTTCCTCGAATGGCGAGATGGGCTGCCAATAAAGAACTTATTAGCTATAACTCAAAATGGATTAAACCAGAATTAAATAATTCAGAAATTTTTTTTAAAAAAGAACTTGTAAAACAGGAAAAAGAATATTTTTGGCAATTAAGTTCCAATATAGTAGAAAATAAACTTATTGCTATGCAAAAACTGTACGAAATGCGCTCACGACCAGCAGTGAGATGGAATTTGGGTATGCTTAGAGATAATAATGCTCAAGTTAGAACTTTGGCAGCTCACTTACTTCAGGAAACAGAATATACCGCTGCTTTACCAGATCTTCAAATTGCATTTAATATTGAAACAGATACCACAGCGAGGTCAAGCATTAAAAAAGCAATATATTTCTTATCAAAATTCTAGTCAAAAAACATTACATATATGAGCTATTTATCAATTAAATAGCTCATATTTACCCTAAGAACATTTTTACACAAATTTTAATTACTATTTCAAAATCTTAATTTTTCATTTACTTTAGTTCGTAATATTTTACGCTCTAAAAAAATGGCAGAAAAAGATTTTGATATATTACTTTTTAATCGCTTAAAATCTGGTAGCGAAGAAGCATTAGATTTACTTTTTAAAAAGTACTATTCCCAGCTTTGCTTATTTGTTCAAACTTATGTTCACGATTATTATTTAAGTGAAGATTTGGTTACTGAGCTATATACAAATATTTGGATGAAGCGTTCCAAAATTGAAATTTCATATAGTGTTAAGGCTTATCTTTATACTTCCGCAAAAAATGCTGCACTAACGTACATCCGAAAAAAGAAACTTAAAACAGAAAGTATAAACGAAATTAATACAATTGGAATCGCCTCTTCACAAACACCATTCGAAAAATACGACAATGAGCATAAAGAAAACAATATAAACAAAATTTTACAAAAAATACCACCTAGAAGTAGACAAGTGTTTGTTTTACACCGATTTGAAGGTATGAAATATAGAGAGATTTCAGAATTTCTAGGAATTTCTATTAAAACTGTTGAAAATCACATAAGTAAGGCATTAAAAATTTTACAGGCAAACAAAGATTTTGTCAAAAAATTGTTAAAAACAGTATTGCTTCTTTATTATTTTTAACAAAGTAAGGATATGTGCATATATTCAATAAAATATTTGGTAATTATCATGTCCCTATATAATTAGAAATGTCTTTTTTCTGTACAGATAAAAGCACTGTTTTTTTATTATTTTTATAAAATACATAAACGAATTAACATTCGAGGTGAAAAAAAGTTTTTTTTTATGTTTTTAATCTTCTCTCATTTTCAGACTACTACAACACGGTATAGCTCATGGTTTAAATCTTTTTTATTTATTTATTGACATTGTCAAAAAAAAGTTATAATTTTCTATCTGAAATGAATAATATTTTTATAAACTTAAAGCTATTTTTAAACATATGAGTAGAAAACTTAAAGGAAATGTCAAATTAACCGAATCTTTGGTTATTAACAACGAAAGCTACTTACTTTAAGCTTAAAAGTAGCAATTAAGCTTAAAATAAGCTTATT
>DAOVUO010000262.1 GCA_030632545.1 Bacteroidales bacterium | reverse complement strand
TGGATTCGATGATTGTTCAGCAGTAAATTTACCAACAATTAAATCTAATGTCGTTTTATTTCCTTCTTTTACAATTACACGTGTTCCTGATGAGTCCGAAATTTCGTACTTGTCCCATTGATGCTTGCTTTTGGCAACTATGCGTAATGGCTTAATTTGCAATAATTGTTCAATTATATTTTTAATTGCGCTGGCATCGGCATTGGCACTAAAACCTGCCTGAGAAACGCTCCATTTATTATCATTACTTAGTAATTCAACTGTTTTTGCAATATTTCCTTTTTTGTAGTATGTAATGCTCGAAATATTAGTTGAATCAATATCAATAATATCAGTTTTAAATGAGGAATTTCCTTTTTGTGTAGGATAAACCTCGTAAACTATAATTCCTACTATTAAAATGCTAAGTGCTATTATCCAATGTTTTGTTGAAAATTTATCGAACATAATTATCCTCCATTCTTCTAATTCTTTTGTTTCTGCGCATATTAACTCTAATAATTCCGTAAATAATGACTAAAAATATTGGAACTAAAAAGTTTAGCCATTTTAGTAAGGTTTTGCTGGAATCCTCCATTTGGTCAATTGGGCGAGAGCTTACGCCTTTTGTTCTGAGGTCAATTAAGCCAGTATCGTCGCTCATAAAGTCAATAGCATTAATCATTAAATTTACATTATCCGACATTTCTGCGCCTTGCTGTGCTTGAACTACAGGAAAATCGCCATCGCCAACTAATACAATTTGCGAAATACTTGTTCCTACAATTTGGCCTTTTAAAAGTCCCATAATTGGAATATTCGAAAGTGGGAAATCATCTTCTGTCCATTGTTTGTTTACATCAAAATATACAGGGGCTGCAACTGTTGCAGCATTTTCTGAGCTCATTGCTAAAGGTGTAAATTCAACGTTTGGCGCACCTGTAAAGTTCAAACTGCTTGCAAATTGCATAATTACATTTTCCAGACCCTCAGTTATAGGGTGTTCGGCATAATTAGTAATAATTGGCAAATAGGGGAACTGAATTTGTACAGGAAATGGGAAATTGCTTTGTTGTACACTTACAGAACCACAATGCGCATCAATTACTAAATTACTTTCGATAGTAATGCCTTTATTGCTTAACCATGCTTCCATTCCTGTTGTAATGCTTTTTCCCATAGGTGGATTGTTTTGTAATTCGCCAACTACATGGTCGTAAGCAATAAACAGATTTCCACCTTCGGATAAATATTTATCTAATTGACTGAAAAAATAAGCTGGAATACTATCTTTTGGTGCCATTATAGCAATAGTTTTATATTCTGTAAGATTATATAAACTATCGTTTAAATAAACTGGAACTACATCGTAAAGAACAGAAAGTGAGTTCATTGCTGCGCCAAGTTGTTGCATAGAGTGGCTTCCAAAGCCTTGAATTACACCAATTTTTGCTTTATTTGTTGATGTAAGTTTTTTAATGCCAGTAGATAAGCTATATTCCATAGCAGCTCCAGGTTGTATAAAGGGCATTAATTCTTTTTTATTCTGATATTGGATAACAGCACCCATATAGGCTCTTTGCTGTTTTGATTCATTTTTTTCTCGCACATTTATCATAATTGGCTGAATGCCTGATTTAGCTGCTTGTGCTTCAGCTTCGTCATCGCCATTTGGATTTATAAATTCATAAGCGAGCATTCCATTCGAGCGGCTATTATATTCTGCTAACAAATCTTCAAAATCTTGCTTTGTTTTAGCAATGTCAGGAGGTAGATTGTCAGAGAAATAGGCTGTAACTGTTACAGGCTCATCAATTGAACTTAATATGTTTTTTGTGGCTTTACTTAAAGTGTATCGCTCATCTGCCGTAAAATCAGCTCTAAAATGTAGTTTGTTGTTCAAAAAATTGAGTAATACAACTACACTAATTATAATGAGTAAGGACAGAAATATGCTGTTTTTATTTTTATTCATGATTGAGTTTTTTTGTAAAATGTATAGAGTTAAAAGTGATTAGTTTGCTCACTTTAATTTTTCTCTCGTTCATTTTTTTTACATTCTTTTCCTTTTTAATACTGCTTCGGTAGAAACAAGACCCACAAAAACAATGGACAGAAAATAAATAATATCACGTGTGTCGATTACACCTCTAGCCATTGACTGATAGTGGTTTGATAGACTTAAATAATTAAATATATCGCTTAAACTACCGCTAAAAGAAGAGGCTAAAACGCCAAATATAATGTGGAAAAGTATGCCAATTGTAAGGGCAATTAAAAATCCAACAATTTGATTATTACTTATGCTACTTGCTAATAATCCAATGCTTATGTAGGCCGAACTCATTAAAATTAGTCCAAAATAGCCCGAAATTACAGAGCCATGGTCGATAGGGCCGATGTTTGCAACAGTTATATAATAAGGCAATGTAAATGCTAGGGCAATAATTATAAGCAATAGTGTTGCTAAAAATTTGCCCGAAATTACTTGCCAGTCGGTAATTGGGCGAGTAAGTAATAATTCAATTGTTCCAGAGCGATTTTCTTCGGCGAGTAATCGCATGGTTAAAGCTGGAATAAAAAAGAAAAAAGACCAGTAGGAAACTGAGAAAAATGCTTGTAAACTTGCTTGATTGATAAAAAATATATCGGAACCAAGTATCCAAGTAAATAAGCCACTAAATCCTAAAAATAGGACTAATAATATGTAGGCCATAAGCGAATCGAAAAAAGAGGCCAGTTCGCGTTTGGCAATTATCCAAGTTTTTTTCATCTATTTAAAATTTGTGTCCATGTTTGATATTTGTCACACATTTTAATCATAAGGCTTGTGTGTTTCAATACAAAATCAGTCATGGACTGTTTCAATTAGTTTAAGGTTAATTCACGGAAAATATCTTCTAATTTTGTTTCAACAGGTGTAAGTTGCGATAAATACCAATTGTTTTTAACGCACAAATCAAAAATTAGCTTTTTTGTTTGCTTTGCATCCGAACTTTGTATTTCAAGTTTAGCACTTTCATTTTCCAAAAAATCAACCATTTCTACATTAGGAAGTTCCGCAACGGCTGTATATACAGTATCTCTGTCCGATATTCCTTCAATTTCTACTATTAATATTTCGTTTCCTTGCGAGCGGTTTCGTAATTCAGCAGTTGTTCCGTTTGCAACAATTTTTCCTTTATTAATAATCATAATTCGGTCGCAAGTTGCTTCTACTTCGGCCAAAATATGCGAGCTAAGTATAACCGTTTTGCTTCGGCCAATTTTTTTGATTAATTCACGAATCTCAATAATTTGGTTTGGATCTAAACCAGTGGTGGGTTCGTCTAAAATTAAAATATCGGGGTCGTGAATTAGTGCTTGAGCGAGTCCAACACGTTGTTGATAACCTTTAGAAAGTTCTTCAATTTTTTTGTGCTTTTCGCCTCTTAATCCACATAATTTCACCATTTCGAGAACACGCTCATCAATATTTTGCTTAGGAACATTGTTTAGAGCAGCAACAAAGCGTAAATAATCAATTACTGGCATTTCAGTATATAATGGATTATTTTCGGGCAAATATCCAATATGCTTTTTTACTTCTTGGGGCGATTTTATTGCATCATTATCTCCTATGTAAATACTTCCATTATCGGGGAGTAAAAAGGTGGCAATTGCTTTCATTGTTGTAGTTTTACCAGCACCGTTGGGCCCTAGGAAACCAAGTATTTCGCCAGTTTTTACCACAAAGCTAATATCATCAACAGCCTTTTGTACGCCATAAAGTTTTGTTAGGTTTTCAACTTTTATATCCATGCTAAAATCTTTTGTACAAAAGAATAAAAAAAGCTTTGCTATTGAAAGCTAAAGAATGTTGATTTAACATAGTTTAACGCTGTCCAAAATAATAGGTAATTGTTTGTAATGTTGAGTTTTAGGGTTCAAATGCTTTATTTTTGCATTAACATTTTTTAAAGGATTGCTTGTAACTTTATGGAAAGTGAAATTTTATTCACGTTTTTTATTTTGAACAAAAGCATCTTTCTTTGTTTGGTAGAATTTGAAATTATATAAATTTTGATATGAAGCGTAGTATTTTGTTTTTGAGTTTGATAGTTATGATTGGTTTTATGTCGTGCGAAAATGTTAAAGGACCAAAACCACCTAAATATGTTTTTATGCTAATTGGTGATGGAATGGGGATTAACCATTTGTATTTGGCCAATGAGTTTGCAAAACAAACAGGAAAACCTCAGTTAAATATTTTAAATTTTCCTTATTTTGCTTTAACCACTACACATCCGCTTGATACTGGACGAATTACAGATTCTGCCGAAGCTGGTACTGCAATTGCATGCGGACGAAAAACAAGAAATAGAGCCGTAGGAATGAATCCCGATACTGGCGAAAAATTTGTTTCAATAGCCGAAATTTTACATCAAAATGATTTTAAAATTGGATTAATTACTTCGGTTGGGATAAATGATGCAACACCTGCGGTTTTTTACGGACATCAAAAATCTCGCAGAATGTACAGTGAGCTTGTTGAGGATATGGTGGCGAGTAATTTTGAATATTTTGCTGGCGGTGGAATAATTTCGTCGAACAAAGATAATCCTATTGAAGCACGCAAAACTATTTTTAGCAAAATTAAAGATGCGGATTATACAATTGTTGCCGACAGAAATCGAGCAAAGGAAATTCAAAATCTTGGGAAAATATTTGTTTGTGATACAACTAAAAAATTAGGATCGGCATTGCCCAATACAATAGATTCTATTGATGTGCAATTTAGCCTTTCGGAAATGCTTAAATTGGGTATTGAAAAACTTTTTAATGAAAAAGGCTTTTTTATAATGCTAGAAAGTGGAAAAATTGATTGGTTATCGCACGATAATGATGC
>DAOVUO010000557.1 GCA_030632545.1 Bacteroidales bacterium | reverse complement strand
TGTATCCAGCTTTCTGGATTTTCAGTTTGTGAAAATCCTAGATTTATCAAGCCGAAAAGTAACAAGCCTGATAGAAATAAATGTTGCATTTTTTTCTTCATGTTTATGCTAATTGTAATTAATAAAAAGTAATAATTTGGTTTGTGAATATACTTCATTTTTTTTTAAGGATTCAAATCGTGACTTTGTAATGAAAAAGTTTCCTTTAGCAAGTCCTTACTTGCCGACGAACTCCCTATGTACAGTTCGTATTCCATCTCTTCAATTTCCCAATTTTTAGTTTTGGGATTATACCATGCTAAATCTTTAGCGGCCACATCTAAATTAATAGTTTTAGTTTCGCCAGCCATTAGTAGTACTTTTTTAAAATCGCGTAATAGTTTAATGGGGCGGTCGACACTCGAGTTTTTAAAACCAATGTATAATTGAACAATTTCTTCGCCATCCGTTACACCAGTATTAGTAATATCAATAGTTACATTTAATTTTTCGTTATTGTTAATTATAGGATTTGTAATTTGCAGATTTGAATATTCGAAAGTGGTGTAGCTCAATCCAAAACCAAATGGATATGCCACTTCTAAGTTTTTCTTGTCAAATAGAGTATAACCATGATAGTAATCGTATTTTATATCGAGAGTATAAGGCGTAAAAAATGGATAATCAGACTGATTTTTGGCAATTGTAAAAGGTAGTTTTCCACTTGGATTAACATCTCCATATATAATTCTTGCCAATGCATTTCCGCCTTCCATTCCGGAGTACCACGCAAATAAAATAGCAGGCACTTCATTTTCCCAAGTGGCCATATCAATTGCGCTACCGCCAATATAAACTACAACTAAATTTTTGTTTGTGCTTGCAAGTTCCTTAATTAGTTTTTCGTCATGTGGTATTAATTGTAGATTTTCACGATCGCCACCAATGCCTTTTTTTCCTACGAGCTTTCCTGCTTTAGCAGATATTTCCATTTCCTCATGTCCAATAGACATATATTCGCCTTCGTTTTGGTAGGTATATCCAACTATGAGTATTACCTCATTTGCGATACTAGCTATTTTTTTTGCTTGTTCAATATCCAAACCATTGTCAAAAACTACATTATTTTCGAGAGTTTTGTTATATGCCATAATGCCTTCATAAGGTGTAATATTGTAGGCCGATGTAGTATTGCTGCTGCCTTGGTCGCCAGTATTGGTGCTGTCAGCTAATCGGCCAATTACTGCAATAGTTTTGTTTTTAGATTTAGAGAAAGGAAGTACATTCTCATTTTTTAATAGAACCATACTTTTTTCCGCAGCTTCTCTGGCTAGCTCAATGTGAGAGGCTTGAGCAATTAAATCAGCAGAATACTCCATGATATCATCAGCAAAAGCATATTTTAGGCGTGTTTTTAAAGAACGAGTAACAATTTTATCAATATCAGCTTCAGTAATTTGGCCATCCACAATACCTTGTTCTAATGCATCGTAAGAATAATGTTTTTGCCAAGGCATCTCTACATCTAAACCAGCCTGTATACTTGCAACACCATCATAAGTTCCACTAATCCAATCGGAACTAACAAAACCCTCAAATCCCCATTCGTTTCGCAATATATCAGTGAGTAAGTATTTATTATTTCCGCAATATTCGCCCAAAGCCTTATTGTAAGCACTCATTAGCGATGCTGGTTTTCCATCCTGAATTGTTTTTTTGAAATGAGGTAAATATACTTCACGCAGTGTGCGCTCGTCAGCATTTACATTTACTACCCAACGAGAATTTTCTATGCTATTTAAGGCAAAATGCTTGGGACAGGCCATCACATTGTGTTTTTGAATGGCATTAACAGATGCTAGACCAAATTCGCCAAGTA
>DAOVUO010000539.1 GCA_030632545.1 Bacteroidales bacterium | reverse complement strand
TCATAAGTATCACGAATCTTAACTTTCATCCATGGAGGTGTAGTAAAATACATATCGCCAGTAGAATAAGCCTGCGACAACAATTCGGTCATGCCATACTCCGAATGAATATGTTTAACTCCAAACGATTTACAAAGAATACTGTGTAACTCAACTCGTAAAAGTTCTTTTCTACGTCCTTTCATTCCGCCCGTTTCCATCACAATGGCTTGATTAAAATTTAAACGATATTCATATTCATCAGCAAAATCAAGTAAAGCATGAGAAACACCAATTAGCAAAACTTTACGCTTTAATCGCTTTAAATATATTAGTAAATTATAAAGCTCCTCGTGATTATGAAGGAAAAAGCCACTTTCCTCCTGTTCGGACTTATTGATAAGCTCCCGCACCATGAAAATTAAAGAAGAACCATTGCGCTCCAAATAGCCAGGAAGAAGTGCAAGAACCGTGTAGTCTTTTATATCACCATAGAAAAGTTCAAACGCCTGAAGGAAACTATTTCTATACAAACTTACATCCTTTACAAAATGCTTGCTTCTAGTCATTCCACTTGTACCACTACTTAAAAAAACAGTATCTTCTATTTCAGTTGTAGCAGTAATTTTGTGAGTCTTGAAAAACTCTATAGGCAAAAAAGGAATTGAATCTAAAGTCTTAACATTTTGAACAGTACGACCTATTAATTTACAATATTCATTATAAACTTTATTATTATGATACTGATAATTAAAAATAGCCAAAGCCAATGCCTCAAATTCAGACTTACTATGCTTACGAAACAATGAGGACTCCACTTTTTCTATATCCATATACTAGATTCCAAAATACAAATATCACTATTTTTCATACACAAAAAGCAGTTTTTATGCTAAATATTTATGTTTATCAAAAAAAAAACTACAACATGGCATGAAATACAGAAGCCTTATCATATAAACGAGAATAAAATATCGTAACACACTAAACGTAAGGAATTATACACTCACAAATAAATAGGGTATACGATAAAAAATTTTAACATTATTAATAGTGGGTATAAGCTAAATATATAAATACAATCCTATATTACTGATAAATATCATTGATTAGATTGTAGGTATATTATTACTTTATTCCAAAATAAAAAAAACCTCTATGGACAAAATACAAGCAATTCTCTGGAAAGAGGAATACTCATTAGGAACACCATTTATTGACAATCAGCATAAAAAATTTATTGCAACTATAAATATGGTGGTAGATGCAGTAAACAATAAAGACAGCCATGAAAGTTTTTTCTCAATTTATCATCGTTTAGCATTTTATGCCGAAAGCCATTTTATAGAAGAGGAGAAATACTTTTCGCAAAATAACTGTCCTTACTTGAAAGAACATAAAAAATCACATATTGATTTTGTAAATAGCTTAGTTAAATTCCAAAAGCTATATGAGGAGAAAAAAGAATCAATTTACCCCGAACTTTTTTTATATTTGAAAAACTGGTTAGAAAATCATATTCAAACTTATGATAAATGTGCTACTGACTATCTGAAAAACTAATTATTCTGTTGCTCGAGAAATTGTTTGATACTCTTCTCAGGTACAACTATTTGTAAACTTTTAAAATCATTATTACTGATTTTTGATATTTGCTTATGCACAGATTCGGCATGTTTTACACGCTTCAGCCAAGGAATAACAGGGATTTCGTTTTTATCATAGGATGTTATAAGCAACTGACTGCTAACTGAAAAGTTTGATAAAATTTGTTTTGGACTACTGATAAAAATCATTTGATAAGATAAGCCAGAATGATGTAAAATGTATTTACCTTCAATTTTTTGATAAATAGCATAAGCATAATAGTTTATACTGTAAGTTTCAATATTTTCCTCCTCCAAATAACGCTCTGTATCAAATCGCATTAAACTTACTAACTCAAGTTTTGGAGGTGGGACATAATAAAAATAACCAATTAATGCATAGTTTGATTTTTCAATAATCAATTGTCCTTTAAAAGTTGCTCGTTTCGATTTTGGTCTAAAACCTATATAAATCTGATCGTCTGTTTCATAACTTACATGATAATAATAGTGCTTTAAATGTTTTAAACTTAAAAAATTTAATTTACCTGATGGAATTATAATAAAACTACTGTTGTATTTCACTGCATCACAGCGCAGTGCTTCGTAAGTGCCATTTAC
>DAOVUO010000201.1 GCA_030632545.1 Bacteroidales bacterium | reverse complement strand
AATAGCTTCTGTTTACGCAAAAAACACTGTTTTAATAGATTACTTTATAGATTTGGGATTAAATGTAAATGCAAAGGGCGATTATTCGCCTTTATTTGCTGCTGTTGAGATTAAGGATAAGACTATGATTGAGTATTTGATAAAAAAAGGTGCTGATGTAAATGCGATTTATGATGAAAGAAGAGGAAGAACGATTGTATTAGAAGCTGTAAACAGATGGAGTTTGATATCGGTTAGGACTCTTATCGAACATGGTGTAGATATTAATGTTGCCGATAAAGAAGGTGAAACTTGTTTACTGCTTGCAACTGATTCTAAAAATTATGATTTGGCAAAACTGCTTATAGAGAGCGGAGCAGATGTTAATGTTGCAAATAATGATGGTCAAACAAGTTTGCTAAATGCTATATATGACGATAATCTAGTAATGGTTAAACTCCTTTTGGATAATGGTGCTGATAAAACAATAAAATACGACGAAAATACATTAGTTTATTGGGCAACTGAATGGAAAGTCAATCGTGAAATTATTGAATTATTGAATTTGTAGCCTGAATTTAAAAATAAAGTAAGTATTATTCTCAATGGTTGGATGCATTTTGTGATTGCTTAACAAGATACTCCGAATAAAGCGGAAACTATTGAATTATCAATGGTTCGGTAAATTTTTATAAACTACTGAAATACATAGATTTACTAAATTCCGTTTTATTCACTATGTTACTCATAACTAGTGGTATACAGTTTTGAAACAGTAGATTTAGTAAATCTTAACGAAGTATTAATCCTATAAACTTTTAAAAAAAACAATTTACCTTTTATCTTAATAAAATTATTTGTTAAAATTACTGTTTTACACAAACTAAACAGTAATTTTATTACTCCAAACTACGATTTTTGCATTGGTAAGCTTAAACAAAAAGCTAATGTTTTAAATTTTAAAAGAGACCTTATGAATTTTAAAGAAATTTACGACAAAGCAAGTAATGAATACAAAAGTGAGTTTTTATATCCATTACTTTCTGATAATCCAACTCTGAAAAAGCAATTTCTGGAAAAAGTTGAAATTATTGATGAACCAACAAACGAATTTCTGGATTTCGATGAATTTAATGACGAAATTACGGATAGTTATGAGAGTTATAAAGATGAACTGGAAAGTCTGGAATTGAACTGTTTCGACTGGGACACTTATATACCACGCCACGGAGGATATATTCCGGAATGGGAAGCCACACAGGACATGGCTGAAGATGAAGCGGATTTAGTATTTTCATTTATTGAAGATGATATTATTACACTTATTTTATCTAGCAACTTAGAGCAATTATTTATTGACTTAATTTCGTCTTATTTTGCAACAACAGATGCTGAAGTAAACGACCCCCACGACAATTTGAGAGAAGACTATTTTATAGAAAAACATAAAGAACTTATCAAAAATGCAATTGAGAAAATTTTTCATACCGAAATTAATGATGATATAATAATTAATGCTGTTTCACTATTTTTTCGCTATTTTGAGTCGCAAAATGAAGAGAGGCAGAAGGATATTAAGGTTTTTGAGCATCTTTTAGTTTCTGTTATCGAGAAGCTTGATAATAATACACTTTTATTGCCTTTTGAAAAACTTACAAGTATTAATCCGGATAACTGTCCATTGTTTTCAATGCAAATTGATAAGAAAATTGGAAATATAGAGCTTTGGCTGAAAAAAGCAAATGACACCTTATTTTTGGATAACGAAATAGGTTTAAAATTATTAGAATATTATTTTGATGAAAATTTTACGGAATATTTAAAAACTGCAAAAAAATTATTTAAGCACAATAAATTTTTTTGGTCGAAAATTATTTCACCAGAACTAAAACTATTAGATGATAAAGAATTCTATAAAGAAATTCATATTCAGCTAATTACAGACACAAATGACCTTAAATTTTATTTGAAAATAAAAGACATATTAAGCGAAGATGAAAAATTAGAAATTCACAAAACTTGTAAACCTTATGTCACTTATAGAATAAAAATGTATGAGGCTGACAAACAATTTGACAAAGTAAAGCAGCTTATAGAAGAAAATTCAAAGTCTTTCGATTTTAACGAAAATATTACCATTATATTAAATATTTATCCTGAATTTTGCTTTAAATTAATCAAAACTAAAGCAGAAGCACAGATTAAAGAACGTGGAAGACATTCATATAACAAAATAGCATCGTGGCTTGTTTTGGCAAAAAAAATAACAAATTTTAAAACACAAACCTACGAATTAATTAATATTTTATACAATCACAAGCCAAATTTACCTGCATTAAAAGATGAATTTAGAAAGAATGGATTAATTTAAAACTATATAAAAACCTATATTTATGACACAAGACGTATCGAGTAAAAACACCAAAGCACAAATTTTAGATGCTTATGAGGAGCTTTTGGAGCAAGTGGCAAAAGCAAAATCTAATGTTCCAAAACAAGTTCAAGAAGAAAAACAACGAAAAGAAACAGTAGTGAAAGTAAATGATGTATCAAACAAAGGAATTGTTAATGAGATTAATAGCTTAAGAGCTAATTTGAATAATTCGCTTGAGAATCTGGAAGCTAATTTGGTGTCAGAATTTAAAAAACTGGAAGAAATTCGTGCAGCTATTGCCATTGAAAAGCAAAGTTTGGAAGATTTGTATTCATTGTCGAGCACAACCGATTCTTTGGCTGCTATGCTTTTGACTCAAAAACAAGAAAAGGAAAATTTTGAAGTGGATATGAAGCAAAAGAAAGAGGATTTTGAGAATGAAATATTGAGCATTAAAGAGGCTTGGAAACTTGAGAAAGAGAAACAAAAAGATGAACAGAAAGATTTTTTGGAGCATATAGAAAAAAGTCGCACGAGAGAGAAAGAAGAATATCAGTATAATTTGAAAATTGTTCGTCAAAAAGAGAATGATGAATATCAAGTAAAAAAATCTAAAATAGATAAAGAATTAACAGACAGAAAGTTGAGCTTTAATCAGGAAATAGAAAAGCGTGAAGCTGATATAACCAATGCCGAAGCGGAGTTGATTGATTTGCGTAAGAATAACGAAAAATTTCCTAAAGAATTGGAAAAAGAATTAGCAAATAAAAAGAAAGAAATTACTGAACGTTTGACTTCTTTGTTTGAGTTTGAAAGTAAATTGTTGGCTAAACAAAATGAGGGTGAATTGAAGTTAAAAGATCAAACAATAGGTTCCTTAACTGAAAAAATTTCAGATATTGAAAAGCGTACTAAAGAACTTACTGACAAAGCAAATTTAGCGGAATCGAATGTGAAAGATATTGCTGTGAAAGCAATTGAGAGTTCATCTAAAATTCAAGTTTTTCCAACAAAAGAAAAGGACGAAAGTTAGGCTGTATTTATTGACTGATAAGTTTTTTTTGATGGTTTTATTTGAGCTATATGACAGACAATAGTTCCCCGATGTTCGGGGCAGGCAGTTAAATTTTAGCCGCAGCTTGTCCCGAACATCGAAAAATGCACGAATTAACTGAATTACAGAAGATTACAGATGTGCATTATTTAAACATTAAAACACTGATATACTTACAATTACACGAATATTTACCGAACTATTGATAGAGATTAAAAAATGCAAATTACTGGAACTCACATAAATTATTATTTTATTTGTCATCGGAAACTTTGGCTGTTTACCAATGGGATTCAGATGGAGCACACCTCTGATTTGGTTACTGAGGGCAAGCTGATTCATGAAAGTTCCTATCCACAACGCTCTGCAAAATACGAAGAGGTTCAAATTGGTGGTGTAAAGGTAGATTTTTATGACCCGAAAAATAAAGTTATCCATGAGATAAAAAAGTCCAATAAAATTGAGATTGCACACGAGTGGCAACTAAAATATTATATTTATACTTTTTTGCAAGCTGGAATTGAGGGTGTTACTGGAATTTTGGAATATCCCAAACTAAGAAAAACGGATGAGATACTTTTGAGTACACTTGATATTGAAGAAATTAAGCATTTTGAAACTGATATTGAACGAATTATTGCCTTGGAAAATGTTCCTGAGGTGATTGATAATAAAATTTGTAAGCGATGTAGTTATTTTGATTTTTGCTATGTACAGGAGTGAAGTATGAAAAAGACTTATTATTTATTTAACCCTGGGCGTTTGTCTCGAAAAGATAATACGTTGAAATTTACGCCTATGAACGAAGAAGGTGTGGAAGGAAAGCCTCGGTATTTACCAGTGGAACAGGTTGAACAGTTTTACATGTTTGGTTCTGTAGATGCGAATAGTGCCATGTATAATTTTCTTGGTAAGAATGACATTGCAGTTCATTTTTTTGATTATTATGATAATTATACTGGCTCATTTATGCCGAAGGATGGCTTGCTATCAGGAAAAATGATATTGGCACAAACTACTGCTTATTCAGATAAAAATCATCGTATTATACTTGCACAAAAAATTTTAGATGGAGCAAGTTATAATATGATAAAGAATTTAAAATATTATGATAAACGAGGGAAGGATTTAGAGCCAATTATTGATAAAATTGAGGAATTACGTGCTAAGCTGCTAACTACTGAAGAAATTAATGAGTTAATGGGAGTTGAAGGCAACATTCGGAAATGGTATTACGAGGGATTTGAGTTGATTATTAAGGATTTTGCAATGAATGGACGTAGTATGCAACCGCCACGTAATGAGGTAAATTCTTTGATTTCTTTTGGGAATATGATGGCTTATTCCGAAACATTGAGAGCAATACATAAAACACAATTAAATCCAACGATTAGTTATTTACATAGCCCAGGTGATAGAAGATACTCTTTGGCTCTGGATATTTCCGAGATTTTTAAACCAATAATTGTAGATCGAGTAATTTTTAAGGTGTTGAATAAAGGAATTTTGAAGCAAAAGGATTTTGATATTCAGTTGAATAGAGTAGTTTTAAAAGAGTCGGCTAGGAAAAAGTTTATTGAAGCCTTTCAGAATAGATTGGAAGAAACCATTGAGCACCGAAGTTTAAAGCGAAAGGTTAGTTATAAGCATTTAATTAAGCTTGAGTGCTATAAGTTACAAAAAGACTTATTGAAAATACAAGAATATAAGGCATTTAAAATGTGGTGGTAGAAATAGATGAAAACTTATGTATATAATAGCAGTTTATGATATGGGCGAAAAACGTGTGGTAAAAATGTTAAAGCTAATGAGGAAATATCTAAATTGGATTCAGAATTCTGTATTTGAGGGTGAAATTAGTGAAGTCCAATTAAAAAAGTTAATTTTAGAATCGGAAAAAATTATGGATAAAAACCATGATAGTTTGATTTTGTTTAAAACAAAACAGGAAAAATGGCTTGAGAAGCAAGTTATTGGTAAAGAGCTAAATAATTTGGATGTTTTTTTGTAGACCTGTCGAACTTGCCATAAATATTAATAAGCTAGAATAATTTTATTTCACAAAAGCTCAAAAGACCTTTGACGTACTGATAAATAATACTTTAACAATTGTGTCGATGCTTGAGTAAATTTGTACAATTACAGTTCGACAACATTATGCCTTTATTTTCAGTATATTTTATTTTTGAATATACTGAAAATAAGGTTATTTTTGTATTAATATTAACGGATTTTAATCGAACCTACAAGGAATTGAAACCAAGTAGTTGAATTTCAATGAGTTAGTTCTGAGTGAATTT
>DAOVUO010000017.1 GCA_030632545.1 Bacteroidales bacterium | reverse complement strand
ACCGAAAAAAAATGGTAATAAACGTGTAAAATAGTATGGCGAAAGAACTACACTTAAAGCAAAAACTAAGGTAATTCCACCAAAAATATTATAGACATATCTCTTAACAAACTCTTTACGCAAGAAATAAACATATAAGGAAAATGAAAATACTGCAAGATACAGAGATAAATATTTTATTCTATAAAGAAAATTCCAATCTAAAGAAGGTATTAAATATTTCAATAAGTCGGCACCACTAAGCAATGGTGTGAATGCATAGATTAAACTAAATATTCCAAACCATAAAAAAGCCTTATTATTTTGTTGCGTTATGTATATATAAATGTGATATAAACCAAGAATCAAAAGCGAACTAAATAAAAGTATATCAAGAAAGATTTCTAGCACACGTTGGCGCATAATATTTCCTATTTCACCAATTTTTGGTGACTTAAAAAACCCACTTTTACTGTGATGGTAATTTGATACATGAAAAACAATTTCCATAGTATCGGAATTTATTCTAATAGGAATTGGCTCATTCTTATAATATGGAATTTCTGTTGAAATATCAACACCAACTTTACCTGCTTGTGCAATTAGTTTCCCATTTACATAACATTTAAATGCACTTTGAATCTCTTTAAAATAAAGTGCAAACACTTGCTTGCTCTGCGACAATAATACGGTTGTACTATAAGTAGCAAAACCTTTTGCTGGATATGATTTATATAAGTTATTTTGATTATTCCAATAATAATCAATATCTATCAACTCAAAATCTGAACGATATTTAACTGAATCAGGAGAAATAAAATCTTGCCAATAAAATTTCCAAACTCCATCAAGTGCAACATTTCCATCTTTTTCAAAATCCCAATGTCGAAGATCAATAATTACTTTTGTTGTATCTTTCTTAATTGTCGAAAATCCAATAGCAAAAAAACTATTGAAAAGAAGTACAACTAATAGAAATAGCTTATTCATAATTTGTTATCACATATTTTTACACAATCCTTAATACTTCCACCCTTGTTCGGGGCAGACTGCTAAACTTTGTCAAAGTTGCGGCTTATAAACACATAAATAGCTTATAATCAGCAACTTTATAAAAAAGAAAAGCTTAACAAAACTCTCGTTACTAGACAATTACAAAAATGCACCAAACCGTTGTAATACATATTTAAAAATTCTAGTACCTAAAGATAAAGAAAAAAAAAGACAAACAAATCCAATTCCACAAAAACTATCTACCTAAAATCACTAATGTAGCTCCATAACCATATTCAGCGAAAGAAGCATCTTGATACTCATATTTTTTATATTTTCTGTCCAACTCTTTCCTTACATCCATTTTCAAACGTCCATTTCCAATTCCATGAATAAAAACTATTCGATTTACAGAATTATGTATAGAAAAATCCATTTCATCATGAAATTTTTTCATTTGGATATCCAAAATATCTTTTGCTTCTAAGCCATTTTCATCATCTATTAATTCTGTAATATGTAAATCGACAATACGTTTATCTAAAGCATTTTGTTTCTCTTTTACTAATTGCGACGAAGGTTTTTTCACCTTCAAAACCTCTTTTTCTTTAATTACTTTATTTAAATCGGCTTTCGACATTTTATTAAAAGCTGCTTCTAACTTATCCTCTTCAATTACGGTATATATAATTGCGTCTTCTTCAAAAAAATCATTTTCTTTAAAACTTCCCAACTGAAAGAATTTACGAACATTTATATCTATTGAATTATTTACAACGGGTTTAAGCTCATGCCTAAAATGTCTGAAAAAATAACCCTGAAAATAGAACTTTGAATAATTCTGAACTTCAGCCTTATCTATTGTTCCTACTTTAAACTTTGTATTTGGCTCAATTATTCCTTTATACAAACTTTCCCACCGCTGCTTATCAGGATTCAATATATTATAATCAAAATAGAAATTACTATCGTTAATTATGTAGTAATCAATATCACTTTGCTCCTTAGCTTCCTGATTCTTATAAATAAATCCCAAGAAAACTGCTACTTCATCGGAGTGTTTATCAAACTCAACTTCGTAACTAATATCTTCTTCTATTTTTGTTTCTATTTCTTCATTAGCTTCATTATTTTCCATAATTAATACTTCAGAAATTAACATAGGTATCTCAAAATCATCCTCTGTTAACACTTCTATAGTATTTTTATCAATTATTTTTTTAACTTTCCCTCCGCCAACATCATTTAAAAACTTAACTTTGTCGCCAACTTTTATTTTCATAACAAGAATGAGTATTAAATTTGAAGTTCCAAAAATAGAAAAATTAAGTTATACATTACCTGATAATAAAATTGCAAAATTTCCACTTGAACAAAGAGATGGATCTAAATTATTGATTTTCAAATCTAATTCAATTTCACACACATCATTTTGCAAAATAAAAAATGAACTAAAAACTTCAGATTTATTAGTTTTTAACAATACAAAGGTAATTCAGGCTCGTTTATATTTCAAAAAGGAAACTGGAGCACTTATTGAAATTTTTTGTTTAGAGCCATATTCTCCAAAAGAATATAATCTTGCATTTCAGGCACAACATAGCTGTAAATGGCAATGTATGATAGGGAATAATAAAAAATGGAAAAACGGAAAACTTAAGCTTAACACAAATATTCAAACAGAAAACATTCAAATTGAGGCAGAAAGAATTCAAGAACTTGAAAATGGTGAATCTATTATTGAATTTTCGTGGAATAGCAATCATTATTTTTCTGAGATTTTAAATGCTATTGGTCAAACTCCAATTCCGCCTTATCTAAACAGAAAAGCAGAAGAAAAAGATAAAAAAACATACCAAACTGTTTACTCAAAATTCGAAGGTTCAGTAGCTGCACCTACTTCTGGACTTCATTTTACAAATAACACATTAAGTGCGCTCAAAAAAAAAGGCATTATAATTGAAGAATTAACTTTGCATGTTGGTGCTGGAACATTTAAACCAATAAAGGAAAAAAATGCTGCTGATCACCAAATGCATGCAGAAACTTTTAATGCAAAAATTAGTTTGATAAAAAAATTAGCTAAGCATGATGGAAGAATTGTAGCTGTTGGTACAACAACACTACGAACTTTAGAAAGCTTATATTATTTGGGAGTTATGGCATTTTCAAAAAAGCTAAACCAATCAAATCATTTTAGCATTCTACAATGGGATATATACACAATGCAAAAAAATATTTCGCGAAAAGAGGCGTTTAATGCTCTTTATCAAAAGATGAAAACTGAAAATACTGAAATCCTTTATGCACAAACGCAAATTATGATAAGTCCCAATTATTCTGTTAAAAGTATTGATGGGATTATAACTAATTTTCACCAACCAGAAAGTACTCTTCTTCTTTTAGTTGCAGCTCTTGTAGGTGAAAATTGGAAAAAAATATACAAATATGCACTTGAAAACAATTTTCGCTTTCTAAGCTATGGCGATAGTTCAATATTATGGAAATTAAATTATAAATTATAAAAACAAAACTTATGAAAATTAAGCTTTTAGCAATCTTATTAATCCTTGCCTATTTCCCACTAAAATCTCAAGAAAAAAGAGAATTAAAAGCGTACCGTACCAATGAGAACATTAAAATTGATGGAGTTCTCAATGAAACTAGCTGGAATAATGCTCCTATAACAAATAATTTCACACAATTTGAACCAACACCAAACACCCCAGCTTCGGTAAAGATTGATGTTCAGATTGCTTATGATGATGTGGCAATTTATGTCGCTGCCAAAATAACAGACAATCCAGATAGTATTTTCAATATTTTCACGCCTAGAGATGCTGACGAATCGGCAGATTTTTTTGGAGTTCTGATTGATACATATAACGATGGATTAAAAGCTTTAAGCTTTTCCGTATCTGCCGCAGGTGTACAAACCGACATAGCTTTTAGTGGAAATAACGGCGATATAAATTGGAATGCAGTTTGGTTTTCTTCTGCAAAAATTACTAAAACTGGATGGAATGTGGAAATGAAAATTCCATACTCAGAACTAAGATTTAATGCATCTGAAATTCAAAAATGGGGTCTAAATTTCTTTTTCAACCTTAGACGTAAAAGAGAGTTTTCGGCATGGAATCCAATAAATGTTGAAATTGATAACTTTTTATCTCAAAACGGTGAACTTACAGATTTAAAAAATATTGAATCGCCATTAAGACTAAGCTTAATGCCTTATACAACTGGATATTTAATTAAAAGCGAAGAAGAAAGTAAATGGGGGAGTAATATTAAAGGTGGATTAGACTTAAAGTATGGTATTAACGAAAGCTTTACAATGGACATGATGCTTATTCCTGACTTTGGACAAGTTGAAAGCGATGATGAAGTCCTTAATCTTAGTGCATACGAAACTTTCTATGGAGAAAAACGTCCATTCTTCATGGAGGGGACAGAGCTTTTTAGTAGAGCCGATATTTTTTATTCTCGCAGGATTGGTGGAACGCCACAAAAATATGAAACTATTTATGACGAGCTAAACCAAAATGAAGAAGTAACGATACATCCTTCAGAGATACAACTGTTAAATTCAACTAAAATTAGTGGTAAAACTTCCAATGGGTTTTCAATAGGTTTTTTAAATTCTATTTCGGGTAAATCTTATGCAACTGTAGTTGACACTATTACGGGTACTGAAAGAGAGTATTTAATGCAAGCACTTACAAATTATAATGTTTCAGTATTTGAAAAAAGCCTAAAAAACAATTCATATATTAGCTTTATAAACACTAATTTATCCAGATTTGACGATAACTACACCGCAAATACTACTGGAATGGAAACAAAAATTTACACAAATAACAAAAAATATCAGTTATTTTTAAGAGGTGCATTAAGTTATAAAAGTAATCCCGACTTTGATAAAGAAACTGGATTCTACATAAAAACAGACTTTGAAAAAGTTGCTGGCAATTTTCGTTTTGAATATGAAAACAGCATTGAATCGGACACCTACGACCCAAATGATATGGGTTTTGTAAGACAAAATAATGAATTTAACAATGAATTATCAGTAAGCTATCAAGTATTTGAACCTAAATATTTTTACAACAACTGGAATTTAAGATTAATATATGAACATCAAATGCTATATGAGCCCAGAACATACGCAAAATCCTATGTGTTTACTAATGGACGTATTACATTCAAAAACAATCTGAGTAGTGGTTTTTTTGCAGGACGTTCGCTACAAGATGAACACGATTTTTTTGAACCACGGACTGACGGCTATGTTTACATTCAGCCTTGGGATTATTTCTATCATGCTTATATATCAACAAACTATGCAAAAGCTTTAGCTTTAGATTTTGGAGGTGGTGCAACACGAAATCCAACGTGGAACACTAGTAGTTACTCAGTTTTTGTTTCGCCAAGATACAGAATTGGAAATAGATATAGCATGAATTACCGTTTTAATTATGAAACATCAGACGGCTCACGTGGATATGTTGACAATACCGAAACTGACGTTATATTTGGACAAAGAGACTTACAATCAATAACTAACAGTTTAGATATTACATATATATTGAGTAAAGATGCATCTTTTAATCTACGTTTTAGGCATTATTGGACTAGCGTTGAATATCAAGAGTTTTATACTTTACTAACTAATGGAACTTTAATTCCAAATGAAAACTACGATGCAAATCAAAACATTAATTTTAATGCACTTACAATAAATGCAAATTTAACTTGGCAATTTAAACCAGGCAGTGAATTATCTTTAGTTTGGAAAAATGAACTTGTTAGCGAGGATTTTATTCCGCAAAACGATTATTTCAACAATCTTGAACATACTTTTGAACTACCACAAGTAAATTCAATTTCTCTAAGAATATTATATTATATTGATTACCAAAATGTAAGTAAACTTTTCAAGTAATTTCATTTATCCGATTTACAGCCATATTGTAAATCGGATATTTGGTTTATTTATCATATTATTAGTATAATTGTAAACTAATTACAAAACAAATGGTATTCACATCCTTTGAATATTTATATTTTTTAATCATTCTTTTTAGCCTTTATTGGGCTAGTCCGAATAAAAAAATTCAAAACTTATTGCTTCTCAGTGCAAGCTATATTTTCTACGGATGGATTCACCCTTGGTTTTGTGCACTAATTGCCTTCTCAACCATAGTTGATTATTTTAGTGGATTGGGTATGATAAAATTCCCAAATAAGAAAAAGCTCTTCCTATTTTCAAGTTTAGTGGCAAACTTGGGAATGCTTGCTTTTTTTAAATATTTTGACTTTTTCTCAGAAAATATTACCATCCTATTAAATAACATGGGACTGGGACTTAACCCATTTTTGATAGGCATATTACTCCCAGTAGGAATATCGTTTTACACATTTCAAACATTAAGTTATACTATTGATATTTATAGAGGAAAACTAATGCCTCGCAAAAATTTTATAGATTTTGCAGTTTTCGTATCATTATTTCCACAATTAGTTGCTGGTCCAATAGAAAGAGCAAAACGATTATTACCGCAAATTGAAATAAAACGAAATTTCAGCTGGAGCTTAATTAATTCAGCTGCACCTTTAATAATACAAGGATATTTAAAAAAACTTGTAATTGCAGATAATATTTCAGTATATGTTGATAAAGTTTTCATGCTAGAACAGCCCTCTGTATTGCTATTAATAGCTGGCACACTAGCATTTACTATTCAAATTTATGCCGATTTTTCTGCATATACTGATATTGCAAGAGGTTCAGCCAAATTATTCGGGTTCGATTTAATTAAAAATTTTGACCGTCCATATAGAGCAGTTTCTCCTTCTGATTTTTGGCGACGATGGCACATTTCGTTTTCCACTTGGATAAGAGATTATTTATATATCTCACTTGGCGGCTCACGAGTAAAAACCAAATTTGCATTTTTCATTGTTCTACTTGCATCACTAGGACTTAGTGGACTTTGGCACGGCGCAGCATGGAATTTTATAATATGGGGAATTTATCATGCAATTATTGTTTTCGTGTACCATCAACTTGGGTATGGAGGCAGATGGAAACCAGTAAATATAAAATCAAAAATTAGCTCAATTAGCATAATGTTTGTATTTACCGTACTAGGCTGGATGATATTTAGAACCCCAAATATTAATTGGCTTTTGGATATTTTTTATACTTGGAATTTTGTTGGGAATGAACAAATGCTATTAGTATCACTTATAATACTCTCTTACGTTGCATTTTACTCAATTCTATTACTTATTATACATCAAGTAGAATATTCCAAATCAGATAAAAAATGGCTCTTTTCAATTTACTATGGTTTTGCCATTGCAGTTATTTTCATATTTACGAGAGATGGTAATCAGGATTTTATTTACTTTCAATTTTAAAACTGAAACGCATGTCAAAAAAATCTAAAAATAAATTCCAACATAAAAATAAAGCAAGAAAAAAACATGATATTAATATTGATAACAACAAAAGTAAATTAAAACATAAATTCAATGCAAAATATGTTTTACTCTCTATTGGTGTATTTTTACTAATTAACTTAGCATTTTTTCCTGCTAATAAATTTGCTATAAATCACGATATTGCTTACAATCCCAATTTTAATCTTTCACCATATTCTCTAAAAAAAAATATTGAATCAAAAAAGCCTGAAATTATTTTATTAGGGAATTCAATGTTGGGTAGAGGTGTGCATGAAGGATACTTAAATTACTTGACAAAAAAAAACACCATAATAATCACAAATGGTGGTTCAGCAACTGCTTGGTGGTATTTAGCTCTAAAAAATGTAATTACAAAAACAAATAGTAAGCCTAAGCTTTTAGTTATTTTCTTTCGCGATAACTTTCTATCCATACCAGACTTTAGAGTAAATGGAGAATATAAGGACTTTATTGATGTACTTGCAAACCGCAATGAACCAATATTAGATCAAAAAGCTTATTTCAACAAAATTGGAAAAATTGAATTCTTTTTAAAATCCTATTGGCCTTTATACCAAAAAAAAGATGAATTTATTGAAAAATTAGATAAAACTATAAAATCGACTTCGGCCAATCTTTTAAATAAAAATTATGATTACGCTGAAAATATAATTGATAGTGTTTTTGCAGATTCAAATTTAGTTCAAGAAATATTGACCTTAACCCAACAAAAAGCTGAAAAAACAACAAAAAATAAAGAAATTGATTTCAATACTTCCATAAATGAATCATTTTTACCAGATATTATTGAATTGGCTAAACAAAATAATATCCAACTTACTTTTGTAAGAGTAAAAAAGAGAAGAGATATTGAAAAAAATATGCAGCCTGAATTCATTATTGAATACATGAAAAATTTAAAAAAATATCTTAAAACTCGTAATATTGAATTATTTGACTTTAGCGATGATGAAAGATTGACACTAGCTCATTATTCCGATGGAGACCACATGAACGATAGTCTTGGAATAAAAACATTTACAGAAATTTTGAGCCCCATAATAGATTCAGAATTTGAAAAACTTTCGAAATAGCATTTTCAAACAACAATTTAATTATTACACTAAAAATTAGGCATCAAAAGTTCTTTTCTCCTTAAATGATTAAATAATTGCCTAAAGAGTTTTATATTTGCAGCAATGATAGATAATTTGACAAAAATTGGTATTTTTTTGCTATTAGCACTG
This sequence comes from Bacteroidales bacterium, assembly GCA_030632545.1. Classification (GTDB taxonomy): domain Bacteria; phylum Bacteroidota; class Bacteroidia; order Bacteroidales; family DYOH01; genus DYOH01. The sequence continues at coordinate 5,542 of DAOVUO010000017.1, read as the reverse complement.
CTTTCTTTTTCAGAAATGTCTGCGCAGCAACATTTTAATGATAAAAAAAGAGCCGACTATATAATTAATGCATCGCAGCAAATTAAATGGCCAGATAGTGTTTTAACTAACAACTTTACCATAGCTGTTTTAGGAAAAGAAGATAGCATTTTATATTACCTCAAAAAAATACAAAAAGAAAAGGATAGTATCCACAAGCTTCCATTAAAATTAATTTCATTAAAAAACACAAAAAATCTTAGCTCAATTAATGTTTTATATCTCCATAAAAGAAGTGGCTTTAATGTTGATGATATTTATGAACAAATAAAAGGTAAAAATATTTTACTTATTGGCGAAAACTTTGAATTCCAATCAACAATGATTGGTTTAGTTGAGGTTAATAACCGTAGAAGATTTACAGTTAATAAGGATATTCTTGATAAAGAAGGATTTAAAGTTCCGAGTTTATTTATGGCTTTAGCAATAAAAACACGAGACCAGATGGTAAAAGAATACCAAAAATCGCTAAAAGTACTTAAAGATGAGCAAACTAAAGTTATAGCACATAGACGAGAAATTAGAAAACAAAAAGCGGTTATTGACTCTCAGGCAACAGAAATAAATCTTCAAATTGAACAACTTAAAGCTTTAAAAACCAACATTAAAGAACAAGAAATATTATTAGCACAAAGACTGGCGGAATTAGAAGAACAAGAACAGCGTATTTCTAAGCAAAAAAACGTTCTTGCTAAACAAATAGAGGAAATTGATAAACAAGAAAATGAAATTGTTCTACAAAAAGCTGAGCTGTCAAGTTTATTGCAGAAAATGAAGCTACAACGCATAATTCTATTTCTTTCCATATTTTTTATAATACTTGCAATAAGTTTAATATTCTTCATTTATAGAGGCTATCGCATTAAAAAAGAGTCAAATAAAAAATTACAAGAAAAAAACGATGCAATAGAATTACAAAATGCAGAAATAATGCAACAGTCTGAAGAAATTCATACTCAACGCGATCAACTGGAAGAACAAAGAGATATTCTGGCCGAACAACGACAAGAAATTTTGGATAGCATACAATATGCAAAACGTATACAAGAGGCGGTTTTGACACCAGAAGAAGTTTTAGATAAAATATTACCTGAACATTTCATTATATATCACCCCAGAAATATTGTTAGCGGTGATTATTACTGGGGAACAGAGCGTGGCGACGAAATGATTATTGTTGCTGCTGATTGTACAGGACATGGTGTTCCTGGGGCTTTTATGAGCATGCTTGGTGTTTCCTTTCTTAACGAGATTGTAAATCGAATGCCTGATTCAAAAGCTGATGATATTCTTAACGAACTGCGTGCGCTAGTAATCAAATCATTGCATCAAACAGGGAATGTAATGGAGCAAAAAGACGGTATGGATTTGCAACTTTGCATCATTAACAAAAAGAAAGGAACTGTACAATTTGCTGGTGCGAATAATCCTCTGTACATTTTAAGAGAAAAAAATAGTGAACGACAATTCCCAGAAGGGCCACTTTACAGAAAAGAAGAAATAAAACATGAAAACGGTCGTGAATTTGAACTATTTCAAGTAAAAGCAGATAAAATGCCTATTGGAATATATATTTATCTCAAACCATTTACCCTTCATGAACTAAAAATTTATCCAGGAGACCAACTTGTTATGTTTTCTGATGGTTATGTTGACCAATTTGGTGGTAAAAACGGAAGAAAATATATGACCAGAAGATTTAAAGAAAACCTGCTATCCATTGCTGATAAAAATATGAGTGAACAAAAAGCTTTCTTAGAGAAAACACTCAGTGAATGGATGCAGGGTTGGGAACAAGTAGATGATATACTTGTAATGGGATTAAAAATATAACTTATTTTTTATAAGCAGCATCACAAATCCACTCAGAAGTATTTCCTTCGGCATCTGTTGTATAATCACCATCAATATCATCTAAATCAGCACCACAGTATTCCTCTGGTGTTCCTTCATCTAAAACAGTACCATCAACGTCTGTAACTCTTATATAGCAATACATACATCCATCACCTGCATCGTCTTCGCACGAAGGTAATGCGAGTAAAATTCCTATGCCTAAAGCGGCAGCTAAAACTAACTTTTTCATATTGTTCTTTTTATTATGATGTGAAAATTGTTCTTTTCGTTGCAATTAATACTAATTTAACGTCTTTTTATGATTATACCATTGTAAAATCAAACCTACTGGTATAATACCAAAGTAGAACCAAAACCTATAAATGAATGTCAATGAATTTACAGGTAATTTTGATTCACAGTCGGTATTATTCTATATTTAAAATCCTCTTGCACAATTCTATTTGTCCAAGGTCTCCTGTATATTTCCCCATTGTATCAGAAAGCTTTACTGTATGCTCCCAATCGTGATTTTCTGGTTTTGCCTCAACAAGTTTTATGACTATATTCAAAGGTTTTACCCCTACATCATTTGTTAAATTTGTACCAATACCAAAGGAAATCTTTGCTTTACCACGCATATAATCAGCAATTTTCTCCACAGCCGCTGGATTTAATCCATCAGAAAAAATTATACTTTTTGATGTAGGATCTATGCGTAGTTTTTTATAATGAGCAATTGTTTTGTCTGCAAAAACAATTGGATCGCCACTATCTTGCCTTACTCCATCAAATAATTTGGCAAATTTTGTATCAAAAGCCTCATAAAAAACATCGCTTGTAAATGTATCCGAGAGAGCAATTCCTAAATCACCCCTATAAACACGCACCCAATTTTCCAATGCCAATTCGTTAGCTATCTTAAAACCATATTTAGCTGCATGAAACATAAACCACTCATGAGCATGTGTTCCAATTGGCGTTAAATCATATTTGTAAGCAAAATATACATTACTAGTGCCAGTAAAACATCTTTTTCCGTAATTTTTAAAAGCCTTAACTACAAGTTCATGCACATCAGAAGAATATCTGCGACGAGTACCAAAATCAGCAATTTTCACATCCAAATTATTAAAAAACACCGCTTTCTTCCTAGCCTCATCCACAACAGTCAGTTCATCGGCAGATTTTTGCTTAGTCATTTTAAAATACAACTCAGAAATTAGTGCCATAAGTGGAACTTCCCATAAAATTGTTCTATACCAATAACCTTCTACGGAAACCTGTAAATTTGAGCCAGTCTGAACTATCCCAACTTCGCTTGGGTCAAAACGATAACCGCATAAAAAATCAAGGTATGTGGGATCGAGGTAATAGCATTTGTCTTTTAAAAACTGTTTTTCCTCTTCCTTTAGATTTAAATTAGAAAGTTCGTACACTTTTTTTCGAAGTTCTTCGGCAAAACCATCAGGAAATTCAGTTTTTCCTCTATTTATAAAAAGATAACGTACTTTTGATCTAGGAAATAACTTTACAACCGCATTTTGCATTGTAAACTTATACAAATCATTATCTAGCATTGAAACTATCATAAATCCTTATTTTTGGCAACAAGTTAAAAAATTTTGTTTGATTACACAATTTACGAAATTTCATTACTTTTGCTATATAAAATAGCATAAAAATGAAATTAAATCTACTTATAGATAATATAAAAATATCGTGGAAATCAATAACATCAAATACTACACGTACAGTTCTCACGGTTTTAATTATTGCATTTGGAATAATGGCTTTAGTTGGAATTTTAACTGCTACTGATGCTATTAAAGGTTCAATAAGTTCATCTTTTGAGCAAATGGGCGCAAATTCGTTTTCTATTCAACAAAAAGGCTTACAACTACATGTAAACGGGAAAAAATCTCGTATCAAAAATTTTTCGCATATAACATACAGACATACAACTGAATTTAAAGAAAATTTCAAATTCCCAGCTCTAGTTTCTGTTTCCATTACAGGAACAGGAATGGCTACTGTAAAATATAAAGAGGAAAAAACAAATCCAAATATAAGGGTTGTTGGTATAGACGAAAACTATGTAAATACCGCTGGAAAAGTTCTTGTTAAAGGCAGAAATTTTACAACGCAGGAAATATATCAATCTAGGCACTTGACTATTATTGGAGATGCCGTGGCAAAAAAAATGTTTAAAAACGAAAATCCACTAAATAAAGTGATTAGCATTGGAAATGGAAAATATAAGGTTATTGGTGTTCTGGAGAAAAAAGGAAGTTCAATGGGCTTTAACGAAGATGAATTATGTCTTTTGCCTGTAACAAATGTTCGTCAGTTTTTTTCTCGCCCAAAGATGTCGTTTAATATTAATGTGCTGCCACACAACGGTACTCTTATGGAAACTGCAATTGGCGAAGCTGAAGCCACTTTTAGACAAGTACGTGGATTAAAAATAATAGATGACACTGATTTTTATATCAACAAAAGCGATAATCTGGCTAAACTTTTACTCGATAATATAAAATACGTTACTAGTGCTGCTATTATAATAGGTGTAATTACACTTTTTGGTGCAGCAATCGGACTTATGAATATTATGCTTGTTGCTGTAAGCGAAAGAACCAGAGAGATTGGCATTAGAAAAGCAATTGGCGCAAGTTCAAAAGTTATAAAACAACAATTTTTGTTTGAATCTGTTTTTATTGGTCAAATTGGCGGTTTACTTGGAATAGTTTTAGGCATAATTGCCGGAAATTTAGTTGCATTGCTTATTGGAAGCCCATTTATTATTCCTTGGATATGGATTTTTGGTGGAATATTTTTATGTCTTTTTGTTGGAATAGTATCAGGAATGTTTCCTGCAATAAAAGCATCAAAACTCGACCCAATTATTGCTCTACACTATGAGTAAAACAAATCAAATTAGCCTTACTATATTTGCAATTACCGCAAGTTATGCCTTATTCAGATATAGTTTTACTAGCGATTTAAGTTTTTGGCAATCGCCCTTATATCTCCTAAATAAAATAATGGCATATTCTGCACTTATTCACTTGGGGCTTATAGTTTTTTCAGATAAATTTTTTACTGATTTCTTTGATACTGACGAAAAAAACTTTAAAAATTCGTTTATTTCTATAGGAATTTTCACTCTTTCAATACACCTAATTATTAGTTTAATTCTGCTATATTTCAATCAACTAACACATTTAATTACGCCAGATAATAAATTAAACGATTATGCTAAACTAAGCTTACTGTTTGGCTCTTTAAATCTGGGAATATTTATACTGGTTTTAAGCAAAAAAATTAAAAGCATTAATCTTGTCCAAAACATTTTTTTCTGGATTTTCTTGTCATTACATTTATTATATGGTGGCATTAGCTCTTGGCTTGATTTCAAAGATTGGCCTTGGTACATGCCGCCAATATCTCTTTTAGCTTTTATAGATGCAATAACAATAGTAATCGTCATAATATTTAAAATTTATTTTAGGAAGAGTGAGAAATAAGGCTTTTTGTAAAATAAAACTTGAAGTGACAGAACTAGTCCGGCTTTGATATATTTAAATTCTCAACGAGGAAATTGGCTAGTTTTTAGGAATTTAGTAATAAAGTAAAGCACTGACTTTGCATAGTAAAACAAAACTTT
>DAOVUO010000440.1 GCA_030632545.1 Bacteroidales bacterium | reverse complement strand
TGGAATAAATTGACAGTTTTAAACCAAGTTATTTTGTTTTTTAACAAGTTGAAAAATCTGCGAATAGCGAGCTATTTAAAGAATTTTCAAGGAAGTTAAAAGGCAAAAGAACAAGTTGAAAGCGTCAAGTTATTTCGGAATAATCCCTTAACCGTTTTGATAAATTATATCCAAGCAATACAGAATATCAAATTCTACTTTAAAAAGTTAAAACAAGCTCTGAAACGCCTGTAGAGCATCTTCGGGAAGCGTTATCAGTATCTTATGGCAACACCAAATATGAATTTAATCTGTTTTATCGTATGACAAGAAGTTTGTTTCCTAATTTACTGTTCAATAGTTCCCCGATGTTCGGGGCGGGCAGTTAAATATTTGTAAACATTGAATGATAATTATTTGCAAAAAATATATATTCATCAAACATAACTGTTAGATATTCAAATGCTTAAACTTAAGACTTTGCACTCGAAACTTAAAACTTAACAAATGATTTAATCTTCATGCGCAACCCTTACTTAAAAATCTACATCTTAATATAAAAATTATATGCGTGCTTTTTTTAAAAGGCTGAAATTGAGATATTCTATGTATGAAGTTTTTACTTTAGCATTTTTGATTCCTATAGCTTTTTTCTTTTTTTTAATTTTGCTAAAACATCAGTCTGCTCAAAATAAGATTACCCAAAGAGCAGATTTTTGTGATATTAGTGAGGTTTTAGTTTCTCAAACAGAGTATCCAGATATTGAAACTTTAACTTATGAAGTAGTGGATAGGCAAATTAATTTAAAGCACGCTATTAATAGAACATACGGGTATATAGAGAGAAAGCAAAGTCCATTAATTCAGATAGAAGGAAATAAAATTAGCATTACAGAAAGTGTTTTTTTTACTAAAAGTGGAATTAATACCTCAAGTTTATTAGATTACACAATTTATGATATTGATCCCAATTCTTTTTATCAATTGAAATTATTGAGTGAATCAAAAAAAAATGAGCCTCATATAATTAATATAAATCTTGATTTATCAAGCAAAAAGGCAGGAATGATTATCATTAATAGTGAAGCTGAGGTTTTTAAAAATCTTAAGTATTTTGTAAATAATACAAAAGATTTATAGCTCTATTGGTGTTGGAAGTAATTTTATCTTTTTTACATATCTATTATCTACAACCTTTCCAAATCTATAATTAATAAATAGAGTGACAAAATATTGATTATTTGTTGTTAATGCCATTATATCAGGTGGATACAGAAATAGTTCTGTCATTACACCAGCTTCGAGAGCTCGAATAATTTCATCTCGTTTACTAAATTCAAAACTATAAGAATATTTGAAATGTATACCTGGGTTTGGTTTAATTTCACTAAACCCTTTAAAATATGAGGATGTTCCTAATATATCAACAATTTGATGTGAGTTTGGGTCAAACTTTTCATCTTTTGTGTCGAAAGGTGGATAAATTATTTCGTAATAAATAGGTTTTAGGATACCTAGAGAAGCACCTATACTATAATTTCTTCGAATAGATAATCCTCCAATATCTCGTTTTTGAAAAAGTTCTTTTTGAAAACCATAATTTGCTCTCAAAACATAAAAAATATTTTGTTTCCCGTAAACGAATCTTCCTGAATTATAAATATACGGATTTACACTTTTAATTTCCTTAATATGCTTTAAATTAGATATATCTAAATCGTAAATTCTATGCCGAAAAGCATTAACACGCACTGCATATCTATACTTAAACGAAACCCCATTTGAATTAATCCCAAAGGCATAAGTTCGTTCATTACGATAAAAAATTTTATCTTGATTATCAATCTCTCCTTGAGAGAATAAATTCAAAGATAAAACTAGGAACCCAAAAAAAAGTAAAAGCTTTAAGTACTTAAAGCTAAACTTAAGGATTAACATTTAATTGTTCGGTTTGATTTGTTTGTGTATCGGCGTAGGCTGGACAAGTTTCGCGAGAAGAACCACACGACGATAATAATCCCAAGCTCATTAATCCTAAAAGTATAAATGCTGTAATCTTTTTCATAATTTCTTAATTTTGTAAGACGTATAATTTTTTGGTTATTTGATTAAAATGAATTTACTGGTAAAATAAAATCATTTATTACTTATTAAACGTTGATTTTTCAAATTTGTTTAAACAACACAAAAAAATATTATAATTTTGCACTAAAATAAATAAAATATTATGATTAATAGTATACAAAATCATCGTTCAATTCGGCAATATCAGAATAAAAAATTAGAAAATGGAATTTTAGAGCAAATTTTATTAGCAGCTACCAAAGCATCTAATACTGGCAATATGCAAATATATAGCATTATTGTCACTCAGGATACTGAAAAAAAGCAGAAGCTTTGGGAGAATCATTTTAAGCAAGATATGGTGAATCAGGCACCTGTGGTGCTTACTTTTTGCGCTGATATTAATAGGTTTTCAAAATGGTGTAAAGCCAGTGGTGCTGAACCTGCTTACGATAATTTTTTGTGGTTTTATAATGCAACAATAGATGCAGTATTGGCATCGCAAAATGCGGCTCTTGAAGCAGAGGAAAATGGTTTAGGTATTTGTTATTTGGGCACAACAACTTATATGGCAGATAAAATTATCGATATCTTGGAATTGCCAAATGGAGTTATTCCAGTTACTTCAATTGTAATTGGTTACCCAGCAGAAAAACCTGAATTAACTGATAGACTGCCATTAGAAGCTGTTGTGCATTATGAGAAATATCAAGATTATGAGGAAGATAGCGTAAAAGAGCTATATGAAGTAAAGGAAAATCTTGAATCGATGAAACAGTTTGCGAAAGAGAATGGAAAAGAAAAATTGGCGCAGGTTTTTACTGATGTGCGTTATAAAAAGGATGATAATCGCTTTTTTTCGACTAAATTTTTGGATATAGTGAAAAAGCAAGGTTTTTTTAATCACTAAGGAATTGTTCCGAAATAACTTGACGCTTTCAACTTGTTCTTTTGCCTTTTAACTTCCTTGAAAATTCTTTAAATAGCTCGCTATTCGCAGATTTTTCAACTTGTTAAAAAACAAAATAACTTGGTTTAAAACTGTCAATTTATT
>DAOVUO010000428.1 GCA_030632545.1 Bacteroidales bacterium | reverse complement strand
TATTCGACTACCATCTGCATCAGTTATACGCTTAACTGCTCCTTCAATTTCATCATCAAAACTTGGCCAACCACAGTTTGCGTCAAATTTATCAGCCGATTTATATAAAGGCGCATTACATTGCTTACACAAATATGTTCCGCTTGCATCAAATGTGTAATACTTACCAGAGTATGGATGCTCCGTTCCTTTATTTAGAATAATATTTTGCTCTTCTGTATTTAGATTATTAAATATCATATTAAGATTTATTTGTACTTGAGTTTGATTTTTTATTTTTTTAATTTCTTGTGAACAAGTAGTAGTGCTTACTAAAAAAGAAAAAAATAGTATTCGTCTTAGACTAGCTAATTCTATGCAGTTTCTCATATCAAGATTATTAAATTAAAACATAAAACTATAAATTCTAAGCTACTAAAGCTGTTTTTTACGTATAAACACATACTCGTAGCAGCCAGTTGGAACTTCTGCCTTTTTAAAGCGAATTAATTCAAACCCAAACGTATTCATAAAATCAATAATTTCTGCTTTGGAAGCATATTCATAAGGATATCCACCAACCCAATCGATAATATCATAATAAAAATTCATGCCTCGCTCTTTATTCAAAGGATTTTTGAAAGTAACTAAAAATTTTGATATGAAAATAATTCCATAAAAGCTAACAATCATAATCTTCCGAATTAATTTGGGGGATAAGTTATATATCCACTTGATAACTTTCCACATACTAGATGACCAATGCTTATTATAAATGGCCAAATAAAATTTACCATTGGGTTTTACTAATTCTATAGCAATTTCAATTGCATTCCACATGCTTCCAGTATGATGAAGTACACCCCACGAATGAACAATGTCAAATCTCTCATTATCAGACTTTAATAATCTTGTCAATTGGTCATCCAAAATTGAACCAACATAAAGTTTCTCAACATCTATAGTCAACTCAGGAAACAACTTAGAATTACTTAAAACAACTTCTTTGTTTTTTTCATTTATATCAATACCAAATACATTAGCTCCTTGCTCTGCTGCTAATAATAAACTCAAGCCCTGTCCAAAACCAATATCCAAAAAACTCTTCTCTCTTATATTTTCATCTCCAATAAATTCTAGGAAATCCTTTCGAGCTTCACTTATCCGACTATTAGATAATGCCTTTTCAGAATAATTCTTCCAATTACTGCCAAAGTCAAAACTTAAATCTTTTTTAAAACTTATTTCCATACCTCTCAAAACTATTCATTTGTAACCAAGCTTTCTTCGTCTAATTTATAACTTTTTTTTAGTAATAAATTTAAAGATTCTGTTTTTTTAATTTCATAACTACTCATTTAATAAAAACTCCTAACTTTTTTTCAATAGTTCGTTAAATATTTGTGTAATTAAAAGTATATCAGTGCTTTAATGTTCAAATAATGCAAATTCACAACCGTCTGTAATTTAGTCGATTAATACACTTTCCGATGTTCGGGACAAATAGTGGCTAAAATTTAACTGCCTGCCCCGAACATCGGGGACTTATTGTTTTTTGATAACAACATTTAAATAGTCGCATGCAAAAGCAATTCCTTACAAATAAAATGTTTTTTTTTGTGTAATTAAATTTCTACACTATTTTTGAGACTATGTCAAAACCACAAAATCGCCTCTTTCCTACAATAGAATGTGAACGTATTATTTTACGTAAGCTTAATAATAAAGATGAGAACGAAATTTTTGTACTTCATACACATATTGATGTTCTTAGGTATATTAATAGAGCAAAGGCAAAAAATATTGATGATGCCAATAAGTTCATAAATAAAATAAGCAATGGAGTAGATATAAATAAATGGATTTATTGGGCAATTTCACATCAAAAAAATTCCGCTCTTATTGGAACAATCTGCCTATGGAATTTTTCAGATGATTATTCAAAAGCAGAGCTAGGATATGAGCTAATTCCACAATATCAGGCAAAAGGGTATATGAATGAAGCGTTAAATAAAGTTATTGAATATGCATTCGCTACCCTAAAATTAAATAAAATTGAAGCCTATACGCACATTGAAAACACAGCCTCTATCAAATTACTCGAAAAACATCATTTTGTAAAGGATAAAACAATTATCGAAAAGCATGCCACCACAAGGCAAATAAACAAATTGGCTATTTATTCACGTACAGCATAGTTATTCTTTTGTAAGCCCAACAGAAGTTTATAAGTTTGATAAAGCAAAACTACGTTTAATGAAGCAAATTGCGGATATAGTTATCTTAGATGCAGATATTTGGACTGCCAACATAAATTACCCAAAAGCTGAGGCTTTGGCGATTAAATCGAATAAAATAATTGCTATAGGTCAAAACAATGATATTAAAAACCATATTGATAATTCAACAAATGTAATTAAAGCTTATGGACGTTCTGTTTTACCTGGTTTTATTGATTCGCATTTACATCTTATTGAAGGTGGAATATATTTAATGCAAGCAGATTTTAGACATTGCTCATCAAAAGAAGAATTTCAAGATATCCTTTTAAAGTATTTTCAGGAAAATACAGACATTAAATGGATTATTGGCGGTAACTGGAACAATGAGCTTTGGGGTGGCAATATGCCAGATAAATCATGGATTGATGAAATCATACCACATATTCCTGTCTGGCTCACTAGATTAGATGGCCATACGGGCTTGGCAAACTCTGCCGTAATGAAAATTGCAGGCATAGAAAATACAACAAGCTTTGTAAATGGTGGGGAAATTAAAAAAACACAAAATGGTGAACTAAATGGACTATTTACAGATAATGCCATCAAATTAATAACAAAACACATTCCTAGCTTATCTAAAAAAGAGAAAATAAAAGCACTAAATATTGCCTCTAACTATTTACTTTCACAAGGAATTACATCAGTGCATTATATGCCTTTATTTAAACCTTTAGATGTAGATATTTTAATAGAAGCAAATCAAAAAAAACAATTAAAGCTTAGAATATATTCTGGATATTTATTGGAGCAATTAGATAAGCTTGAAAATAAAAACAAGGGAAATGATTTTTTAAAGTTTGGCTTTGTTAAAGCTTTTGCTGATGGCTCATTGGGATCGCAAACGGCGCACATGTTTGAGCCTTATTCAAATACCGAAAATGTAGGATTTTCTACTTTAAATTACGATGAATACATAGCTAAAATTATTGAAGC
>DAOVUO010000366.1 GCA_030632545.1 Bacteroidales bacterium | reverse complement strand
ATTTATAGTCAAGTATTCAATTTTAAAAACAAGCTTTTTCAAAGTTCTCGTCATTGTTTACAATTACAAAAATGCACCGAACTATTACCTATAGTATAAGCTTCTACAAAACTATTTTTGAAACAAAGGCAATAATATACAAATAATTAGGCTAACTTTGCGCCCAATTAAAAATTATATATGGTATTTAAAAACTTAAACATTATTGAGCCTATCCTTAAAGCTATCAATGCAAAAGGATATTCAACACCTACTCCCATTCAAGAACAATCTATTCCTATACTTTTAAAAAGAAAAGACTTACTTGGTTGTGCGCAAACAGGAACTGGCAAAACTGCCGCTTTTGCAATACCAATCCTTCAGCATATTTACCTTGATAAGCAGCCAAATAAAGGCCGACGAAAAATAAAAGCACTTATTGTTACGCCTACTCGCGAGTTAGCCATTCAGATTGCTGATAGTTTTACTGATTATGGCAAATTTACAGGTATTAAAAATACAGTAGTATTTGGTGGTGTAAAACAAAATCCACAAACATTTGCACTCCGACAGGGTGTAGACATTTTAGTTGCTACTCCTGGCCGACTACTCGACCTTATGCAACAGGGTTATATTAGCCTAAAGGATGTTGAGTATTTTGTGCTCGATGAAGCCGACCACATGCTAGATATGGGTTTTATTCACGATATTAAAAAAATTGTTGCTAAACTACCTTCACAAAGGCAATCGCTTTTCTTTTCGGCAACAATGCCACCTGATATTATTAAGCTATCGGGTAAAATATTGGGAACACCCGAAAAAGTAACCATTAATCCAGAACAGGCAACAGCAGAAAGAGTTCATCAATCGGTATATTTTGTGAGCAAAAGAGCAAAATCTAAATTGCTAATATACTTGCTTAAATCAGATACTTATTCATCTACTCTGGTATTTTCCCGTACAAAACATGGTGCCGATAAAATTGTAAAGCTGCTAAAAAGAGCTAGCATCAATGCTGAAGCTATTCATGGCAATAAATCACAGGGTGCTCGACAACGAGCTTTGGGTAATTTCAAAAATGGCGATACAAATGTACTTGTAGCTACGGATATTGCCGCTCGTGGAATTGATGTCTCGGAGCTTGCGCTTGTTGTTAATTATGATTTACCAAATATTGCCGAAACCTATGTGCATCGTATTGGTCGTACAGCTCGTGCTAGTGCTAGCGGAATTGCCATATCTTTTTGCGATGTGGAGGAAAAAGCTTATTTGCGAGATATTCAGAAACTAATTGACCAACAAATTCCTGTTGTAGAAGAGCATCCTTTTATTGATGATGGAACTGAAGAGCCTAATAAACCTAGCAGACCGCCAAAAAAAGCTACTCAACAAAGTAGATATAAAAAAAAGGGCAATAGTTATCAAAAACATCGCCGATCTGATACTCGAAATAAAACAAATAAACAATCTTAAATAGATATGCCTGACGGAAGAAATAGAAAGGACATCAAAATTGGTTTGGATGTAGAAATTGTGCAAAAGAATGACCAGCGCACTGGTGATTTAACCGAAGGAACTGTAAAACGAATTCTAACTAAATCGCCAAATCACCCACATGGTATTAAAGTAATGTTGGAAACTGGTGAAGTTGGCAGGGTTAAAAGTATTTTAGAAGATCTTGAAACTGATTGATTTATTTCAGGCGAATAGACCGGTGGAAAATACTAAGTTTTATTACATAAAGTGCTTATCGTACCAAATTTGAAAAATAAGCAATGTGTACAGCAGCTTCCGGTTATCTTGTTTGCGTTTTATATGATTGCGAAATAGCTTTTGTACATATTCTGCATTAAAAATTCCTTGTTTCTTTAATCTGTCCTCGTTCAGGTAATCATTAAATAAATCAAACAAATCTTCTTTAATCCATTTAGATAGTGGTATGCCAAATCCTTTTTTAGGACGATGTACAATTTCCTCTGGTAAATGTAATAATGCTACTTTTTTAAGCAGATGCTTTGATTCTTTGCCTTTGTATTTTAATTCCGCTGGCTGACGCATGGCAAATTCTGCTACATTATGGTCGAGAAAAGGAACACGGACTTCAAGTGAATTATACATACTTGCACGGTCAACTTTTACGAGCATATTATCTTGTAAATAAAATCGCATATCAATATATAGCGAGCGTTCCCAATTATCTTCGGTGTCGCAATTTCTTAAATGTTGCTCTAATATAGGGCACTCATTATATTTTCGGGCAAATTGATAAGCTGGCGATAAAACTTTTTGTTTTTGAGTTGAATCAAATGAGCCTAGCCACATTATATGTCTCAAATCATCGGGATATTTAAGTCCAGCAGTAAATTTTTTTAATTTAAAGTCAAGACTAATATTTTTGTGTGATACTGGAAGTATTTGAGCTAAAGGATTTAATATTTTTCCAGTAAATGGAGGAAAGTATTCCCCAATTTTACGTGCATAATAAGTGGGATAGCCAGCAAAAAGCTCATCTGCACCATCGCCACTTAGTGCTACTTTTACATTTTCTCGTGTGTACTGCGATAGTAAGAATGTTGGAATTAAACTAGCATCAGCAAAAGGTTCATCTAATTTGTCGGTGATTTTTGGTAATAAGTTTAATAACTCTTTGGTTGTAAATCGTGCCTGATAATGTTTGCTTCCAATGTGGCCTGCAACTTTTTGAGCATAGCTGGTTTCGTCAAAACTTTTTTCTTCAAAGCCAATGCTAAACGTGTTAATTTTGCTACTAGAATTTTTTTGTAGATAATGAGCAATTAAACTGCTATCAACACCACCACTTAAAAACGCTCCTAATGGTACATCGCTCACCATTCGAGCTGCAACTGAATCATTAAGAAGTCTATCTAGTTCCATTTTTTTGTCAAAAATAGAGCCATTGGTTTCTTTTGGTCTAAATCTTAAATCGTAGTATTTTGTTTTAATAAAGCCATCTTGGTTAATGAGCATATATTCACCAGGCATCATTTTTTTTACCGATTTTATCATCGAATACGGTGCTGGAACTGATTCCATTGTCAGATAATAATCCAAGGCTTCGATATCTAGCTCTTTTTCAATATATGGGAATTGAAGTATTGCTTTAAGTTCGGAAGCAAAAGCAAAGTAGTGCGGTGCTTTGCTGTAATACATTGGTTTGATTCCAAATCTGTCGCGAGCCAAAAAAAGTTCATGTTCCTTTGTATCGTAGATGGCTAAAGCAAACATTCCGTTTAATTCATTTAAGCAACTAGGGCCTTGTTGAATGAATAAAGCCAAAACAACTTCTGTGTCTGTTTGTGTTTGAAATGTATATCCTTTTTTAATCAATTGGCGTTTTAAATCTTTATAATTATAAATTTCGCCGTTAAAAACAATAGAATATCTTTTATCTGCACTAAAAATAGGCTGATGACCAGTATTTAAGTCAATAATACTCAAACGCTGCATGCCAATAGCTCCCCAGTCGTCAACAAAATAGCCCGAGTCATCAGGGCCACGATGCTCTATTTTGGATAACATTGACTTAATAATGTTTTCCTTTTTCTCTAAACTGAGATTACTTTGTATAAAACCGCTAAATAAACACATAATTCATCATATTTAATTGTTTCTTTAATTAAATACGCATTTTTATCCTGAACTTCGTAATAAGTTCGCATTTGAACTTCGGCAATTAATCCAAAAAATAAGGACAAAATTCCAATTAATGAAAATAAAGTAATTAGTGTTGGTAAAGGTGTT
>DAOVUO010000150.1 GCA_030632545.1 Bacteroidales bacterium | reverse complement strand
TAGCCTGTTCGGTTCGCCAAAAAGCTATTGATAAAGTTTACTCAAGAATTTATAAGTGGAATAAATGGAAAAATAAGCGAAATCTAATCACTTTTGTTACAGGCTGTATACTAGCCGCTGATAAAGAAAAATTTTTGAAACTATTTGATATTGTTTTTCATACAAATGAACTTAATAGTTTTCCCGATTTATTAAAAAATTACGGAATAGTTACTCCAATTAACGTTAATGAGCCCAAAGCAAAACTACATGTTGATATTAACTTGTTTTGGCTAATAAAACCCAATTACCAGAATAAATTTGAAGCTTTTGTGCCTATACAAAATGGTTGCGACAAATTTTGCACTTATTGTGCTGTTCCATACACAAGAGGCCGAGAGGTTTCCCGAAATTCGGAAGATATTCTAAAGGAAATAGAGCACTTAATAGAACAAAATTACAAATCGATTACTTTACTTGGACAAAACGTAAATTCTTACGGATTAGAAAAAAATGGCAATGAAATCTCCTTTGCTCAGCTTTTGGAAAAAATTGGAGAGTTTGGATTGCAAAATGGCAAGGAATTTTGGGTTTATTTTACCTCACCACATCCTCGTGATATGGGCGATGATGTAATTAAAACAATTGCAAAATATAAACATTTAGGAAAACAAATTCACCTTCCTGTACAAAGTGGCGATGATAAAGTTTTGACTAAAATGAATCGTCAGCATGGAATGGCGCAATATAGAAAAATTGTGGATTCTATACATAAATACTTACCCGAAGCAACTCTGTTTACAGATATTATTGTTGGTTTTACAGGTGAAACTGACGAACAGTTTGAAAATACACGCAAAACCATGTACGAATTTAAGTACAATATGGCCTATATTGCTATGTACTCTCCTCGACCTGGTGCTGTAAGCTCTCGTTGGGATAACGATATTTCGCAAGATATTAAAAAAGAGCGTTTTCATAAATTAAGTGAAGATTTACGCATACAAACTTCTACTTATAATAAAACTATGGTAGGAAAAAGCTATCGTTTGCTTGTTAGAGATACAGCACGTAAAATGGGCTATTTAAGTGGCCAAACCGAAGGGAAAATTACGGTAAGGTTTGCATCAGAGGACTTAAGTCTGATAGGAAATTTTGTGAATGTAAAAATTACATCATCGGCTGATTTTTCCATTGAAGGAGATTTAATACAAGTTGAAAAGAAATTAGTGGAGAATGCCTAAAAAAATTGCCTTTAAAACACTCGGTTGCCGATTAAATCAATACGAAACTGATTCGTTAGTATCACAATTTAAGCAAAACAACTATCAAATTGTTGATTTTAACCAAGATGCAGATGCATACATTGTAAATACTTGTACAGTTACAAATTCGGGCGATAAACGCTCTCGCCAAGCTTATAATAATGTACTAAAACGTAATAATGATGCACAGCTAGTAGTTACAGGCTGTATGGCTACCCAATTTAAGGAAAAACTAGAAAATGAAAACAAAATTAACTTTGTGGTTGATAATGACCGTAAGGCACAAATTTTTGATTTAATAGACTCTTATTTTAAAAACGAAATCTATCAGTTAAATGAACAAGAACGCTCCGTTTTTTCCTTTTTACCTGCAAAAGAGACTTTTCACACACGCAGTATGATAAAAATACAGGATGGTTGCGATAATTTTTGTACATACTGTATAGTTCCAAGTGTTAGAGGGCGTGCTATTAGCCGACCAGAAAATGAAATTATTGACAATATCAATAAAGTACTCGATTTTGGTTACAAAGAGATTGTGCTTACTGGTGTAAATATTACACGATACGAATATAAAGAACTAGCCTTTGACGATTTAATTGAAAAAATACTTGCTATTCCGCGCGATTTTCGTTTACGTATTTCATCTGTTGAACCCGAAGGGTTTACGGAAAAATTTTATTCGCTTTTAAAAAATCCCAAATTAGCCCCACATTTACACTTGTGTATTCAGAGTGGTAGCGATAAAATACTACAACAAATGCGTAGATTTTATACCGTAAATGAATTTAAAGCTATAACCAATAATATTCGCAAGCAAATACCCAATTTTAATATCACTACCGATGTAATTGTAGGTTTTCCTTCTGAAAACGATAAGGACTTTGACGACACTCTGCAAACAATTGAAGAAATAGGATTTACCCACATTCATACTTTTAAATATTCAGTTCGAAATAAAACAAAGGCAGCAAGAATGTCTGAACAAGTTGATGCAAAGGTAAAAACAGCTCGTAGTGAGTCGGTTCGTTTATTAGCTGAAAAAATAAAACGTAAATACCGTAGTGGTTTTATTGGCAAAGAGCAAATATTACTCATTGAACGTATTGAAAATGATATAGCAAGGGGATACGGGCAACATTATATTCCTATTAAAATTAAGGCAACTAATTTAAAGGAGAATGAGTTTTATTCCGTTAAACTTATTTCGCTAGAAGAAGGGGAAGACCCTTTTGTGTGGGCCGAATTAGTCTAAAATAAAAACTTTTAATGTACTATTGGCTTTTTATTCCTCAACTAAAATCTTATCCTACTGACAATTGTTTATATGGATATTACATAAAAAACTCGTTGATACAAACGAAACTTAATCTTTTAATCTTCTAAAATCATTAAATATTTTAGTCATCCATTCATTATTCTCCAAATTATTAATTGCATAGTTAAAATTGTCTGATAGCTTTGTTGCAACATCTTTATTTGTAATATTTTCAAATTGTTTTAGGTTCTCTTCAAGCACTTTCCCTTTTGCATTTTTTAAAGTTTCTTTGATTTCTGAAATTTTATCTTGTTTTAATTTAGTTATTACAGAGTTCAATAGAGGTGTTATGATATTTTCAAATATAATGTGACCATTAAAAAATAGATATATCTCATCTATAAGTATATTTTGTTTAGATAGCTTCTCTTTTATATCTGGAATATTATATTCAACAGCACTATCATACCAGTCCATTGTTGTTTTTAATTCATTTAAAAGAATTTCGATATTTTCTTTAAGTTTGATAAATGTTTCTTCAATATTTGTGATATCAATTTCTTCTGATTTTAATTTTAATACTTTTCGTATTTTTTTAACGCTTAATATTTCTTTACCTTCTTTATATGATGTCTCATAGATGTATAGCCAAAAATATAAGATAGGACTTATTGTCTCTGATAATTTTTTCAAGAAGTTTTGAAAATCGAAATTGTCTAAAAGAACAATTTCTTTACATATTTGCTTTAGTGAATTTGGATTACATTGAAAATTTTCAATATTATATACGTAAGTATGAAAAATATAATTTTTAAATAAATCGTGATTTTCAGTATAGAGATATTTGTTATCGCTATCTATACAGATAATTAATTTTTTATTTACAAAATCTTTATACTTTAATACTGCATCGCTCCCTTTTGCTTCTGAGTAAGGAAAATCAATTTTATAATGAGGAAATTGTTTTTTTATTACTGCCTGCCAAAATATTTCATCCTTCCAGTCTTCAACTAAAACAGAAATATCACAGTTTTTTAAAAAGGCATCGGCTTCCATACGCTCTGCGATCTCTTTTAAAGTCATAATTTACTGTTTTATTCTCAGTTTATTAAGATAAATTTCATTGGGTTGAATACTGTAATATTTACGATATTCTTCAATTGTGTTTATTTCTTGTATAGTTTTTGCTTTTCCTAACAAAGTGCTAAATGTTATAATATCAGGAAATATATTACTATTTTTCATTTTACCAATAATTTCAATTCCTGTATCTATACTTGGTGCTTTTTTTAATAAATTATTAAAAGTATATTCATTTGGATGAATTTTATTTTTCTTCATTAATATCAATAATTTATCTGCTTCATCATAAGAATTCACTTTGGAAATTAAAGTTGTGTATGTGAAAATATCAGGGAAAACCTTTTTTTGTTTTAAAATTTCTATTATTTCAAAACTTTCATCATATGTAAGTGATGGTATTTTGTTTAAAATCTTGTTAAATTGGTATAATCTAGCTTGTTTAGTTCCCGCATAAACTTTAATAAATTCATTTTTGATATGATTAATTTTATTTGGTATTTTTGATGTTTGTTCAATAATAATTGAACTTTGTTTCGATAAATCAGCTGGTGCTGAAATTTCTTCAAATCTTTTTAAATGATTATCCCATCCTTTATAAAAAATAGTGGGAGAATGTGTGGCTATAATTATTTGACAATTAGGATTTAATTCAATTATTTTATTAATTAATTTTCGCTGCCAGTCTATATGCATTGAAATCTCAGGTTCATCTAATATTAATATATACGGTTTTTGGTCTTGTAAAAGAACAGTTAGTAGTATTATCAATAACTGCTTTTCGCCTGAAGATAAATTAGTAACTTCAATTGGATTTGAGATGTCCTTTTTTATAAAATTAAAATTTTCTTCATCAAATATTTTATTTGTTTCCGACATAAAATCATTTATCTGTTTCAGAAAAGTATTTTTTGCTAAATATAATTTTTCAATCTTTTCAAATTTATCTTTATCTGGATTGTTCTCATTATGCGTAAAAATATTTTCAACAGATTTTGAAAGATTTCTTTGATAAAGAATAAATTTTTCTTTTAATCCATTTTTCCCAATTAAAATATTATCAAGTAATGTTTGCGAAACATCAAAACTGTGTTCTACGGTGTCAAAGGTATCAATGTACGATATATTAATATTTGAAAAATTTTCTATTCCTGATATTTTTCGTTCTTCACTATTAGCTCTAATGATATTATCATTTTCAAGTTCAATAATAATTTCATCAATTGGATCAAAAATTCGATAATTTAATTCAATATCCTTTTTAGAAGATATTGTTTCATTGAGCATACGAAGTATTGTTGATTTTCCCGAACCATTTTTTCCTACAAGAATATTAACATCATTATTTAAGTTCCAGTTAATGTCATTACCCCATAAGTTTTTTACTTCAATTTTTGTAATTTTCATTATTTATAATTTAATTTGTATTCTTTTCTCAAATAATCGTCAAATAATCAATCCTCAGACTTTATTCAAAAAAATTATAATTTTACTTACCAAGTATTTCTTATACCAAAATAACATAAAAACAAGCAATAAAATTATTGTAGCGTTTGTTTTGATTCTTTTTACTATTGCAATATCATCTTTAAATGCTCTTGCCTCAATAAAATCTGTAGCTATTTTTATTTATCCATACTTATCGATATGTCCAAATTTGTTTGTTACACTATCTTGAAAAACTGCTAGTCCTTCAGAAAAATAAAATCCTGTCGTAAAATCTAGAGCACTAGTACTATCAAAAAAAGAATAAGTGTGCTTGTAAAACAAATTAGGCAAAATTTGATAATCCCCCTTGATATTTACATACCCATACATATACCTTTTCTCTTTCGAAATAAATTCTGTTCCCTAAAAATCACTTTTTTTAATTTTAATAATTGTATCTGTAATTACAAGTGCTAAATTCTCCGCAAAATTATAAGCGTGAATAAACTTCGGAGTAATAATAACTTCACCAGATTTATTTATATATCCATAACGACCATTTTTCCTAATAACATATAAGTATTCATTTAAATATTCATTACATGAGGCTGAAATTGAAATAAAAAATAATTAGTTTTTTCATAGTAAACAAATTTAGAAGAAAATTTATAAAAAAAGTGGCTCAAATTTATATTTTTTACTAATACTTTAGTTAATTTATGAAGAAAAATGATTTTGATAACGATTCTATTAAAATACAAGCCTTGTTTCATAACAATACTCATTTGCATTTTTAAATGCAAATGTACAGAATCAATTAATGCTCCTAACAAAAAAAAAGATACTCTCGTTAGAGTATCTTTGTCCAAACCTAATTTAACTTAAATTAATTTCTATACAATTTCCAGTATGATATTTAAGTATATTTAGTATCTATAATAATTTTATTTCTTTGGTAATTGAATAAACATCCAGCTTTCAATTTGAAGAGCGTCTTCATTTTCAATTTCTACTGCTTCTGTCATCCAATTTTCAATTTTCAAACATTTTTCATTGTAAATACATTTATCCCAATGTTGTGTATCAAACATCCAGGCTTCCATTTCAATATCAACATCTTCCGCCTCTAGTTCCCAACTATTAGTATCAAAACTTACAGTATCTGCTATTTCTGGTAATGTTGCTGCCTGACTAAATCCTAAAATAAAAAAGGCGGCTAAGCTTAAAATTAGATTTTTCATGACTTTGTAATTTTTTGGTTTACTTGCTTTATCCAATCTATGTGCCAATAGACAGAACAAGCTTACAGACAGCAACATGAACGCAAACAGGCATTTAAAAAAATGTACGATTACGAACACCAAATATTAAAAACGAACAAAAAAGGCTGGATTAAAATCCAGCCTAAACAATTTATAAAAAACACTTAAAAAATCAATATATCAATGTAATATTTCCTGCTTTTGTGAAGTTTTTTCCGTTAGAGTAAGTACCAACAGCCTTCCAAATATAAACGTCTTGCGGAACTAACTTTCCTTT
>DAOVUO010000403.1 GCA_030632545.1 Bacteroidales bacterium | reverse complement strand
TCTATTTTGTTCCAAAGATTCAAATATTTCAAGTGGATGTTTCTTTAATAGAGGTAGTTTAGGAAGTATATCTGAACGATAAGCATAAATACCAATATGTTTATAAAAATCTGTTTGTTCAAACCATTCATTTGTTTTTTTACCTCTAATAAAAGGAATTGTTGCTCTTGAAAAGTATATTGCCTTATTGGAGTGTGAAAAAACGAGTTTAACCACGTTATTATCAAAAAGTTGATTTTTATCTGTAATTTTTTGTGCCAAAGTTGCAATTTCAACTTTTTCATCTTTCAATACTTCAGTTAGTTGTAGGATTTGTTGTGGTTTTATAAAGGGCTCATCGCCTTGAATGTTTACAACATGCGAAAAATTCACTTTAAATTTGTTTTTCGCATACTCGAGAGCCTCAGCACATCTTTCCGTTCCACTTGTATGTTTGGTAGATGTCATTAGCACTTGTCCTTTAAATTTTTTTACGAAATTGTATATTTTTTCGTCATCTGTAGCTACAACTGTATATTTTAGAGCCTGTTCAGTTTGTCGGTATACTCTTTCTATCATCGCTTTTCCTGCAATTATAGCTAAGGGCTTGCCCGGAAATCTTGTTGAGGCATATCTAGCCGGAATTATTCCTAATACATTCATTTTTTTTTGTTTATTTTCAATAAGGATGCTGTAAAAAAAGTTAATTTTTAAGTAAATGACTATTTTTTATCATAATTCAACAAAAATTAACTTATATCAGCTATTTAATCAATTTCAAAAGTGCGAATAAAATTGTAATTTTGTATAATAAATTTCTTTGTAATTTCAATAGAATTAATTGAATGGACATACAATTAGTAAAACAACGCTTCGGGATAATAGGAAATTCACCTCTTTTGAATAGAGCTTTAGATATAGCTATGCAGGTCGCAAGTACTGATTTAGCTGTGCTTATATCTGGAGAAAGTGGAACAGGAAAGGAAAATATTCCGCAAATTATACATAGTTATAGTTCAAGGAAACATGGTACTTTAATTGCGGTAAACTGTGGAGCAATACCAGATGGAACTATTGATTCTGAGCTTTTTGGTCACGAAAAAGGAGCATTTACTGGCGCAATAGACAAACGGAGAGGGTACTTCGAGGTGGCCGATAAGGGAACTATTTTTTTAGATGAGGTCGCCGATTTACCTCTTTCGACACAAGTTCGGCTTTTACGGGTACTTGAGACTGGTGAATTTATGAAAGTTGGGTCTTCTCAAGTACAAAAAACAAATGTGAGAGTTGTGGCAGCAACAAATGTTAATATTCAAGAAGCTATTAGGAATAATAAATTTCGCGAAGATTTATATTATCGTTTGAATAGTATTCCTATTTATTTGCCACCTTTACGTGAGAGAAAGGAAGATATTCCATTTTTGTTTAAAAAATTTGCTAACGATTTTAGCGAAAAATATAGAATGCCTTCAATACAATTAGGGGCAAGAGCAATGGAGGGGTTTGTAAATTACAGATGGCCAGGAAATATTCGTCAGTTAAAAAATATTACTGAACAAATATCCATAATTGAGAAAGATAGGACTATTACTATTGATACAGTGAAAAATTATCTTAAAGATGCTAATTATACTGAGTTACCAGCATTGATTAATAATAAATCGGTAGATGCTGAGTCGTTTGCTAATGAACGTGAAATTTTATATAAGGTGCTTTTTGATATGAAGAGAGATGTTACTGATTTGAAAAAGCTTGTAATGGATGTGCTTCAAACTGGGGGAAGTAAAAAGGATTTAAGTACTGAAGATGAGGCTGTGATACAGCGATTGTACGATGATGGAATTAAAGTGCAGCGAAATTCACCATATCGAGAAGCAAATTCTTTTGACATTAGTGATACCGAAAATATTCAAGATACACATGAAATTATAGAGGAATCATTATCTCTGGAAGATAAAGAAAAAGAATTGATAATAAAGGCGTTAGATAAGCATAATGGAAAAAGAAAATATGCCGCCGAAGAATTAGGAATTTCGGAACGAACATTGTACAGAAAAATAAAAGAATATGATATAAAGTAATTTATTTTGAACATATATATAAGAATGTCAATAAATTAATTACTTTTGAAAATAATAAGTTTATTAGTTAGAATAAATAAACAGAATTTGGCAATAACAACGAATGAAATTAAACTTTTTAAAAATAGCAATATTAGCAATATTTATAGCTACAACGTTTAGTTCTTGCTGGATGTACACTTTTACTGGTGCTTCAATTCCTCCAGATGCAAAAACTGTTTCTATTAGTTATTTCCCTAATAGAGCAACCCTTATTCAACCAACATTGAGTCAGGAATTAACAGAGACTATTAAAGATAAGTTTATTTCTCAAACTAGTTTGGGTTTAATTGAAAGCAATGGTGATTTGCAATTTCATGGCGAAATTACTGGATATAGAACTAGCCCATCGGCAATTTCTGGAGATGAAAGAGCAACACAAAATAGATTAACTATTTCCATTAAGGTGAAATTTGTTAATTTGATTGATGATACAAAAAATTTTGAATCAAGTTTTTCGAGATATGTTGATTTTAATAGTTCTCTGAGTTTCGAAAGTGTTGAATTGGATTTAAACAAAGATGTGATAGAACAATTAGTTGATGATATTTTTAATAAAGCAGTAGTAAATTGGTAACCCCCCACAAAATTAATATAATATGGCAAATTTAAATGCATACCTAAGTAAAAAGGCAGGTGAGATTACAACTAATGATTTCAGACGATTAGATGTATTGCTTGAAGAGTATCCATATTTTAATACATTGCATATAATTAAGTTAATTATGCTTTATAAAACAAATACCAAAGAGTTTTATAATGAATTGACTATTTCTCATATTAGACTTCAGGATATAAAGCATTTTTATACCATAATTAGTCCAATGCGACTAGAATTTGAATTTAAGGAACTTGAGGTATTAGCAAAAAAAATTAATACTACGGAAAGTGATAATAGTGAACCAAAAGAAAAAGTAGTTGAACCAAAAGACGAAAAGATTGTTCCTATTGTGGTTGTTAAAAAAGAAGAACCGAGTGACGAGATTGTTCCAGTGACACAGGATATTAAAAGAGATAAGAAGATTGTTAAGCCCAAAGAAGATGTAAAACAAAAACAACAAAAAGTATCTGAGAAAAAAGAAACAAATCAAAAGGATGTTGAAAAGCTTATTGTTACTGATCCTGAATTAGATGAAAGTTCTATTAAAGCTATTGTAAATAAGCAGGTAGAGGAGATTAGAAAAAATAAAAAGATTTCTGTTAGTGAAGCTGAAAAAGATAAAAAAGGAGCTGTAGATCCAAAAAAAGAAGACGTTGATGTAATCTCAATTTTGGCTCAAGTTGATAGGATAAAAGAGTCTAAAAAAGAGATTGAGAAAAAAGATAAAATTGAAGAAAAAGACGA
>DAOVUO010000139.1 GCA_030632545.1 Bacteroidales bacterium | reverse complement strand
CTTTCTTCTATTTTTCTCAGTCTGCAACAAAGTTAGCTCTCTGCTCGTTTGACCCGACACCGAAGTATTTTCCTCTACTCGGCGCATTAAATAAGGTAATACATGTTTTACAGGGCCATAAGGAAGATATTTTGCCACATTATAACCTTCTTTAGCAAGATTAAAACTAATGTGGTCGCTCATACCAAATAGTTGAGAAAAATATAATCTCGTATCATTTTTAGCAATTCCATGTTTTTCCATTAGTTCAACTAAATGATTACTACTGTCCTCATTGTGAGTGCCGTTAAATACTGAAAAATGGTCTAAATGTTCAACACAAAATGTGAGTGCCGCATTATAATCATTATCAGTATTTTCCTTTGTTGCTTGAATTGGATCCTGGTAGCCCATTTGTTGTGCTCTTTCTCTTTCGCTCTCTAAATAAGCACCACGAACAAATTTAGCACCATAGAAATAATTTCCATCTACAGCTTTTTGGTATTCATCTTTTAAAAACTCAAGTCTATCATGACGATACATTTGCAGAGTATTAAAAATAATGGCTTTCTCTTTATTATACTTTACCATCATTTTGCGAATAAAATCATCAATAAATTGCTGATAATAACTGTGTTCTGCATCTATTAATATAGGAGTATTTAATTCATGAGCTTTTTTGCAAAGCATTTCAACTCTCCTGTTAAAACCGTCCACTTGTTTTTGATCTTCGGCTTTAAGCTTTTCACCTTTAGCTGCTTTTTCCATTGATTCTTCCGCTGCAAAGGCAGTTGGTTTAAACACAGCAAATGGAATATTAGGATTAGACGCAGCATTTTCGATAGTATGCAATGTTTCAGCAAAAACAGACTCCATAGCCTCTTCGCTATTTCCACCTTCAACACTATAATCAAGAATAGCCTTAACATTGTGTTTTTCAAGCATTTTTGTTGTAGCTAAGCATTTTTCTATACTAACACCACCAACAAACTGCCTATAAATAGTAGGTTTTACAGCCCAACCTACGGGAAATTGAATTTTTAAAGCAAAACCGGCCAATCCTGTACCTATTTTCACTAATGCGTTATTACCAATTGCGCTAAAAAGAGTATATGCCCAATTTAATTCGGCATTTGATTTATAACCGAATGCAATTTCTGTATTTTCGAAATTTACCATAGCTTTAATTTTTTGTGCAAAAATAAAAAGTGACTAATTCTTTGCAATGCTACAAAATTTTAATGTAAATTTACAGTGGGAAAAATCAGGTTTCTTATGCAAATACAATCTCTAGATTCGGTCATTTATGTTGGTGATGAGATTAATGCTCTTATCACAAAAACAACAGATTCATTGGACTTTAGCAAAGTTTTTTTGATTACAGACACTAATACTCATAAGCTTTGTTTGCCCTTAATTGCCGACAATAGCATGTTTAATAACACTAGTGAAATTATTGTTAAACCAGGCGAAGAGAATAAAACAATACAAACTACCGAACAAATTTGGAAATTTTTATCGAATAATGGTGCAGATAGAAATTCTTTAGTTTTGATTCTTGGAGGAGGTGTATTATGTGATATGGGCGGGTTTGCGGCTGCAACATTTAAACGTGGAATTAAATTTATAACCATACCTACTACTTTACTTTCGCAAGTTGATGCTTCAATTGGAGGTAAATTAGGCGTTGATTTAAATGGACTTAAAAACGAAATAGGGATGTTTAAAACTCCGCATAGCATAATTATTAGTCCTTTATTTCTCAAAACCTTGGATAAGGAGCAAATATTATCAGGTTTTGCTGAAATGATAAAACATGCAATTGTTTATGGAGGTGAGCATTTAATGAAAATCAAAAATTTTGATATCAAAAATTACGATTTTTCTAAATTAAGTGGACTCATAACTAAGAGTATCCTTATAAAAAACGACATTGTTCACAAAGACCCAAAAGAAAAAAATCTACGAAAATCACTTAATTTCGGACATACTTTTGGTCATGCTTTTGAAAGCTTTCTATTACGTAAAAAAGAGCCTATTATGCATGGTGTTGCTGTAGCACATGGAATGATTGCCGAATTGGCTTTGTCTAAATATGCGTTAAACCTTCCCAAAAGGATACTACAAGAGTTTAGTGAGTATATAGCTAATATTTACGATGAAATTAATTTGAGTAATGCTGATTTTGATGAGATATACGAGCTAATGCTTCACGATAAAAAAAATGATGCTCAAAACATTAAGTTTGCATTATTACGAGGTGCTGGCTTAGTTGAAATTAATGTACAAGCAAGCAAAGAGCATATCAAATTAGCCTATAATGAGTATTTGACTTGGATGAATAGAAATGGTGAAGAGTTAATACGGTAATAAACCAAAATACAACATTATTTTTGGCTAAAGCCAATTGTTATGTGATAATTATTTGCACAGCATAAATGCTGTGCCTAATTATTTAAAAATTGAGATACTATGTATAGTATCCCAATTTTTATTTTCAAAATCGAAAATATTAAAATCTAAATATTAGTATTTGGAGTAACAATAAATTCTCCATATTCATCTCCACATTCTATTCCTTTTGTTTGCTCACAACTAAAAGCATTATATTTCTCACTATCTGGATCATATTCGCCAGCGTAAGCAAGAGCAAAAAAAGCAGCCGATACACCTCGTATCATATATGCCTTTGGTTCTGTTTTACCATATTTAGCAACATCAGCTTCATAGTAGTTGTACGCCCTAACTACCATTTTTTTCCCAGGAATAAGTTCAACAATTTCTGCATTAGCCCAAGCCCAAGCAGTGAAAATTGCAAAAGCACCGTGCAAAACGTCTTCTACATTTTCTATCATAGGACCAACAATTTTTTTCCAATCATCGGAAGCAATAATTCCGTATCCTGTGTGATAACCACAAACTTGTGCGGCATTAACAAGAAGATACTCGGTTGCCTCTTTAAGGTCAGGGTCAAGATTTGAAAGTAATTTATCTGCAAACCCTTGCCAAAAATCTGTAGATAATTGAGTTATAAATACATTGAAACCTTCAATTATGCCGCTTTCGTCGCCTTGCACTTTCATTTGCGACATTTCTTTTATAATTTGTTCTCTATCTATTGCCATATTTTGTTTTTTTTATTTATAAGAATAAATTTATTTACGAACAATTTTAAAAAGCGTGTACTC
Organism: Bacteroidales bacterium; assembly: GCA_030632545.1. Classification (GTDB taxonomy): domain Bacteria; phylum Bacteroidota; class Bacteroidia; order Bacteroidales; family DYOH01; genus DYOH01. The sequence continues at coordinate 3,513 of DAOVUO010000139.1, read as the reverse complement.
ATCACCTTTAACAATACTTTTTTGTTCAATAGTTTCGTAACTATTAAAAGGTTTGTTCAGAGCAACTGCAAACATAGCCGAAATATAACCGCAACCTATGTAATTAACAGGTTTGTCGTATTTTCCCCACTTTGCCATCCAGCCTTTATCAATATGAGCACTGGTTGATTTTACAACTCCTGAGTAAAGAGTAATATTTTCAACTGTTATTTCGCCCATTCCTACTGCTTTATAATAATCGCAAGCTAAATTTACTTTATCATTAAAATCCACGATATTATTTTCCGAAAAATATTTTGTTAGAGTGTTATAAAATGATTCTTCGGCAGTTTCTTTTAATATCTGTGTTTCATCAATATCTATTGCAAGTTGAGTATATAAGGAAATAAAATGGTGACAATGAAACACTGTTTGAACCCCATTTATATATTTTCTTCTTGTTTTATCATTAAATATATTTTCGAGCAATAATGTTTTATTTTTTGATTCTGCCATAATAAAATTTTTAATTTAAATGTTAATGTTTAAGGAATTACAAAAAAGAACCGCAGAAAATTAACCAAATTCTTTTTTTAGCTCTGTAATTGCCTCTTCAAACTTTTTTTTATTTTCGGAGTTGTCTTCTGCTGCTTTAGCTTTCACAATAGACATTTTTGTTAATAATGAAAGTCGCATTTGAGCTTTCATTCCTCCCATTTTCTTTGCTTTATCAAAAAAGCTAACAAGATTTTCTGCCATAAGTTTTTTTTTAAGAAGTTAGTACTAAAAATTTGATTAAATGAAGTGAAAAATATAATTATATTTTCACTCCCATTACCAAAACATCATCAAGCTGATTGGCATCGCCATGCCAATCATTAAATGTTTTATCTAATATTTGCTTTTGTTCCGACATTGAACTATCTGCAATTGATAATAATAATTTTTTAAAGTTTTTACTCAAGAACTTTCTATTGTTCATTTTATCAAATTGGTCAACATATCCGTCTGAAAAAATATAAATCGAATCATTATCAAAAAGTTCAATTGTATGATTTGTAAATGGTTTTTCATTAAGATAGATTCCAATTGGCTGTTTATCAGGCTTATATTCAATTAATGTATAGTTTGGATTATCTGTTTGATGTATTATAATTTTTTTGGTATCGCTTATATAGGGTAGTTTGTTCTTTTTTTCTCTGATAAGATAAAGTGGATTATTTGCTCCTGAATATTCAATTTTATTATTTCTGAGAACACAAATAGCAATGTCCATTCCGTCTTTACTTTCGTCTTTTTTACCTGTTTGTTGCAACATTGTTTTAATTTGGCTTCTTAATTCTTGCAAAATTTGACTTCCATTAGTAATTTCTTTTCTTCGCACTATTTCATTTAAAATTGAGATTCCAAGCATGCTCACAAAAGCTCCCGGAACTCCATGTCCAGTACAATCTGCTGCTGCAAATATAAATAATTCGTTTACTTCTTTTGCCCAATAGAAGTCTCCGCTAACTATATCTCTTGGTTTAAACAAAACAAAATGTTCGGGGAAATGATTATCAAATAATTCTAATGAAGGAAGGATTGCATCTTGAATACGTTTTGCATAATTAATACTGTCAGATATATGAACATTTTTTTTATGTAACAAATCACGTTGTTTCAGAATTTCTTTTTCTGCTTCTTTATTCTTACTCATATCTGTATCTATCCCAACAATTTTCACGGTTTTTCCGTAATTATCAAAAATTGGGGTAAGATTTGACTGCTTCCAAATTTTTACTCCTGCTTTATTTTTCGAACATGACTCAAAACTTGCTGACTGTCCGTTATTTACACACATATAGAAATTTTTCTCAACTTCCTTGTCTTCCGACATACGTAAAACATTTGCTCCTATTTGTTTAAGATCTGCAATAGTATAGCCGTATAATATTGTAAATCCTTGGTTTACCCATTCAACGTTACCGAGTGTGTCTAAAATATATACTGCATTATTTGTTTTTCGAGCAATAATCGAAAGTTTTTCAAGCTCTTTGTTGTTTTGTTCTAATTCTTTTGATTGTTTTTCTAAAAGCATTTGATGTTTTTCGCTCTCGGTAATATCAAATGCTATTGCAAGAATTTTATTTGGTTTATTATTTTTATCTAAAATTGGTGCATATATCTCCGACAACCAAAATCTTTTATCATCATGTTCAATATCAAAAACATTTTTTTCCATTATACCTGATGTAACTCTATCCCAAAACAAATCAAACTTTCCGTTATTCAAATTAGAGAATTCTCGAATATTTTTTCCTATCATAATCTTTTTTTGTCTTTTAAAAAGTTTCAAATAGGCATCATTCATTTCAAGTATTTCTCCGCTAAGTGAATATTCGGCAATATAAGTTGAAAATCCTATTGCATCAATCGTACTTGTAAGCTCGGCTTCTTTTGTTTCAAGTGTATCTTGTATATCTTTTATTTCCAAGAAATTTTTTGTTATTTTTTTGCTGTTTTCTGTCAATTCTATTGCTTGTGTTTTTGCAGTAGTAATGTTCATTACAAGGACTAATATTTTCTCAAAACTATCATTTTGGTCAAAAATTGGTGTGTATGATTCATGCAGCCACACATCGCCTTTTTTTGTTTTATATAAAACATCCATTTCATAAGCCAATCCACCTTCAAAATTCTCCCACATCATAATATATTCATCTTTGTCAATATATTCTGTCGAAATCATAAAAATATGCTTCATATTTATGATTTCATCTTTATCTGTTTTTAATAATTCAATAAATGTTTCATTTACTTTTGTAATTTTCCCATCAATATTCATCTCATAAGCTCCCATTGTATTATTTATTGCATCTAATGTGCTTCTGAGTTGAATTTCTCTTTTACCAAGGTTTTCCTGAATTACTTTTAACTCCTCCATGTTTTGACGAAGTTCTTCCTCTGCGGTTGACATCTCTTCATTTAAAGCCTGTAATTTTGATGTTTGATGTTTAGAATTGGAGATGTCGATAGTAAGTACAAGTATTTTAACAATCTTATCGTCTTTTTTTACTGGAGTATATGATTCATGCAGCCATACACTATTATTATCAGCTTTGTAGTTAATCTCCATAACATAAGGAAGACCTTCTTTAACTTTTTTCCACATCATTTCATATTCATCTCTAAATTTTAAGTTTATTAGGTCTGAATGTTTTTTTAATAATATGTCTTCCTCATTTTGTTTTAAGAAAATTAAAAATTCTTTATTTACACTAACTATTTCTTCATTAATGTTCATTTCAAACATTCCGAGAGAATTATCAATTGCAGAAAAGGTATTACTTAATTCAAATTCTCTTTCCTCCAGATTTTCTTGAATTGATTGTAATTCTTCAAAATTCTGTTTGAGCTCCTCTTCCGAAGCTTTCAGCTCCTTATTAGTCAGACTTATCTGAGCCTGGAATGTTTTTGACTTGGTAATATCTATGGTTAAAACTAAAATTTTATCAAAAACTCCTTTATTATTAATGGGCGTAAATGATTCGT
>DAOVUO010000173.1 GCA_030632545.1 Bacteroidales bacterium | reverse complement strand
TAGTGCTTCAATTAAATTTTCCCTTTCGGAAATAGATATTGCTTTACCATTTTCTATTTCCAAATGAATTGTTCTGAAGGAATTATTTTTTAATATAATTGGTTCATAAATCATACATTTATTTACATCTAAAAAAGTAAAAACCATGTCTAAATGAATAAATGATTCTGGTGATTTTGGTAATTCTTGAATTACAATATGCTTTAAATCTGGATATTGGGCATATTTTTCCATTATAAAATCAATTCCCTGACTTGTTGTTCTCATGCCCATTCCAATGAGTAAAACATCTTCTCTTGCAATAAGTACATCACCACCTTCTACTGTAATTGATTGGCTTTTTAATGCTTCTTTTTTTGGATTAATTGTTTTGGTTTTAAAATTTGGGTGATAATCAAAAATTGTTTCCATTATTGTTGATTCTCTATCTCTTATAGTTGAAGCCATTTTATTGATTAGTACTTTATCGTAAATTGACGAAGAAGCATCGCGCGTAAAAAAGAAATTATGCAGTGGGTCTAATGCGTAACCAATTGGACTTATATATTTTGTTAGAGTGTTTTTTTTTAATGGAACACCTTCAATAAGAAGTCTTGATAATTCTTGAGACTTTGTTTCCATTAATTTATCTGTAATATTCGCTGCATTTTCGTGATTGCAAACTTGATGCACTAAAGTTTCTTTTACTTTGTCCATTTTTAGTACATCGGCTAATAAATCTTTAACCTGATAAACATTAGTAAGCATACCCATAACTCCGCAAAATTGGGCATATTCTTTTTGGGCAACTTGTAAGTTAAGTATGTCAGAGTATAGTGCTCGTTGGGCATTTGAGGGGCTCATGTTTTCAATTTCAGCACCAGGTGTATGAAGAATTACGCCTTCAATTTTTCCTATTTCTGAATGTACATTAACTACTAGTTTGTTTTCCATACGTTTGTGATTTTTAGCTATTTACAATAGTTTGTTTTAACTATGCATTGTTATTTAGCGCTTTATACCTTTTTTTGTTAAAGCTTTTTGATATAGTTTAGCATAAATTATATGTTGCCTGTAAGTACTACTAAAACTATGAAAACCAGAAAAATCTGCTTTTGCACACATATATAAATAACTGTGGTTTTTATAGTTTAAAACTGCATCTAAAGCATTTGATGCTGGTAGATTAATTGGTCCAGGTGGTAAGCCTGCGTATTTGTATGTATTAAAGGGCGAATCTATTTTTAAATCTGCTTTTAAAAGTCTTTTTCTAGTAAAATCTTGCATAGCATAAAGTACAGTAGGGTCGGCTTGTAAAGGAATTCTTTTTTTAATTCGATTCATATACAATCCAGCAATTGTTGGTTGCTCTGAGATATTTATATTTTGTTCTGCCTGTACTATGCTTGCTAAAATACTTACTTCTACTTGACTAAGACCAATATTTGCAGCCTTTTGCTTTCTGCTTTCGTTCCAGAATCTTTTATATTCGGTATACATTTTATCCATGAATTTTTTTGGTGAGCTTGTCCAATAAAATTCATAAGTATTTGGAATAAACATTGATTTTATTGTAATACGGTTAAAACTGTAATCTGATAAGGAGTCAGAATTATTTAAATAAACTAATAGCTCTTCATCAGAAAATATAAGTTGTTTAGCTATGATTTTAGCAAAATCTTGGTTTGTTCGCGCATTATTAAATCTTACTTTTACAGGTGTTTGTAATCCAGCGGAAAGTGTTCGTAAAATATCTCTATTTGTCATGCCTGGTTTAATAATATAATGGCCTGGCTTTAAGGTGGATTTACTGTTTTCTGCTAAAATTCTAAACGAATTGTCGTTGATAAATGCTTTCTTACTGTTTAAATCATTAATAATATCATCTAAACTTGAATTTTGGTATACATAAAGTTCGTATCCTTTTATATTTTCATTTATATTTCCTGTAAGAAAGTAATTATAAGAAACAAATGCTGCAATTCCAGTAAATGCTAGAATAAAAATAATACCTATTTTTTTTATCATGTTTTTTTATCTTCAGTTTTATCAAGTTTGTAATCGAGAAAGCAAAAATAGCTAAATTTTATGAAATTTAAAGTGAATAAAAAAAGAGGAATCGACATAAGTCAATTCCTCTTGAATATTATAAGTTATATAATGCTTTATTTAGCTGTTGCAGCCGACTGAACTTTAACGTCTAAAGATAAAGAATAAGTAACACGTGAAATATTAATTCTTGCTAAACCTTTTTTACCATCAGCAGTTTCAAATTTAAGAACATCACCGTTAATTAAATTCTGAACACCATTACCACCACCCTCAACAGTTGAAGAAGTAACGTCAAGAGCGTCTAATGTTGAACCATCAGCAGCATCAAAATCTTCTGAACAAGTTGCAATTTTTGTAGTATTTTTATTACTTACATCATAAGTAACACTATTATATCCCCAAAGAGTTGCTAACCATGCAGCATCAGGAGAAACAATAGAAGGACCATAAGAAGTTTGCCATGCTAAAGCAAGGTCTAACATAGAAGCTGTGGCACTTGCATCATAAGCTGCACCATCAGTTGCACTAAAAAAGTTTGCATCATTTGTGTTTGTAGATGTGTAGGTTAAAGTAACACCTGTGTAAGAACCCATAGCTGGTATGGCTTCAACAACAGTAAATGATTTAGTAACAGAAGCTTCTCCTTCTTCGTCAGTAGTAACCATAAATGTAAGATTTACAGTATTTCCAGCTATTAAACCTGCAGGAATTTCAAGTGTTAAAGAATCAGTTGATGTACTTAAACCGCCATCATAAGTTAGGCTGAAATTAGGGTTCATAATATCACCAGTAACTGTTAACATAGATAATTCGTCGTTTGTAGAAGCAGTAACAATATAAGTAACAGTTGATCCTGGAGTATAGTCTGCACCAGCAACTTCAGCAACGCTTACAGTTGGTGCCTCACCTGGATCGTCTGAACATGCGCTAAAAGCAGTAATTGCAACGATCATCATTAAAGCTAATAATTGATTTAACTTTTTCATAAAATTTTTGTTTTGGTTAGTAATAATAATAAATAAAAATAATTAAGTTTCAAATACGTATATGCTACAATTTTGTTTCACATACCTGTATGATGACAAAAGAAGTTAAAGGTTGCGTTATTTGCAATTTTTTTAGAAATTTATAACAATAATTTCTCTTTGTCGGCAATTCCTTATTTTAAATTCTTCCATTGTTTGATGTATGCTTTTTTGAAATATTGATACCAATTATCTCCATAGGTATATGTTAACACCTTTTGTTTTGGGTCATTATGTCTATTTTTTTCAAAATCTTCTTTTGCAAATTCTGCGGCTAATAATGTTTGACTGGTCTTGGTATAGCTTTTTCTTATATTTCGGTTTTTGAGTTCTTTTAACAAATTATAAGCTTTTTGAAGTTCGTTTTTATCAAGCGCATATTTGATTGTATATAAAATAAAGCGGTAATTTTGTTTTTTTGCATAATTATATATTCCAAGATATTGTATATGAAACTTATTTAATTCATTTTTTTTATAAAATTCGGATAAATCTACATACTTTATAATAGCATCTTCGTGAATATCGTAATTAATCAAATTTTCAATTTCTTTAATTTCTAGCACAAAAAACTTAGGTGCTTTAATCTCTTCTTTATATGTCTGAGCATCTGCAAAATCTATTGAACAGTCCGATTTCAATTCTGCGTATTTAATGGCTTGGTCGAATTTTTTATCTGCTTTTACAAATTTTGTTTCTTCAACTAAAACTTTTGCTTCTGCTATAATTTTGTTGTATTCTTCCTCATATCCTTGGCATTTAACTGAATAAATGCTGTTTTTTGCTAGTGATAAATCATTATAAATTGTATTTGTTTTTTTTATATCATATTGATTTAATATGTTTTCAGCCTTGTTTAGACTTTTTTTTGCTTCATATAATTTTGCCGTTGCAATAAGTTTATTTGCCGATTTAATTTCTTGGTTTGCCCAATTTACTGCATTTCTCTCTATACTATTTTGCAAACCAATTTGCCGTTGTATATTATAATTATTTTCTATTTCTAGTGATTTTTCCAAGGCTTTTAATGCTTCTTGATATTTTCCTTTTCGCTCTAATGTGTTGGCTTTATCAATATTTTCCTTGTAATAATTCTGTTGAATTATAATACTGAGAGAATTTTCATCGGCGTTTATATTTAAATTATGAGTTTTACGGTAAGCAATTGCTTGATTTAGTTCATATTCTGCCTTTGTAGTTTTTTTTGAATTTATATATGATTGAGCAAGGTTTAATTTTTGTTTATATAGGCCACTATATGCGTTTAATTTTAGGTTTCCTATGTCTGTTGTGCATTCAATCCATCTAGTGTTATTGCATATTCTTTGTGCATTGTTTAAGTTAAATAGTGCATTATCATATTTTTTTTGTGCTAAGGCCGATTTAGCTCTATTCACAAAATCCTGATATAGTCTATTCCAAAGTAGAGAAATAGCATCGTGAGATAAATAAGAAGAATATTGTGAATAAAACTGGTCAAGCTCCACTAATTTTTGCTCACATTGCACTAAATGCCCTAAAGAAAATGTATTTCTAGCTTCTCGCTCCATTTCTTTAAATAAATTATGAACAGTTTCTTTTTTTAGATTATCAAGCTCGTATCCACAATTTAGTGCGGAAAAATCTCTGCACAAGCCATTGGCTTCATCTATTCCTTTGAGTGCGTTATAATATTGTCCTCGTGCAATATCTTTTCTTATTGAATTTAAAAAATATGTAAAAATATCCTGAATTAGCTTGTTGTTTTCGTTTTTTGTCTGGTAATCTACATTATAGCTTGATTCAATTTCTTTACACCAACTTAAAGCTTGAGAAATATTTCCTGAATTGAACTTAATCTTTGCAAGTTCAAGCTTTGCAGGTGTGTAATTGTTGCGTTCTTGTAATGCTTTATTGAAATAATTTTCCGCATTTCTAGGATTTCCTCGTCTGGCTTCTTCTTTCCCTTTGTTTACATATATTTCAGGCAATTGTTGTTTTAATTCTTCAATTTTTGATGTTTTTGCTTGTAATTTATTTTCGATTTGCTTTCTATTTATTAAGTAGTTTGCTGGGTCATAAGATGATAATCTTAGTTCTTGCTCATAATTCATTTTTTTTAATGAAGCCAAGTCTCTTTTTAAATTATTTATTTTCTGAAGATTCGAGTTTATATCATTATAATCATTAACTCTTATGTTTTGTATATCATAAGTAATTTGTTCTAGTCGGGTTGCATCTGTATAATATTTATCAATAGTATTTATTCTATTTTCTAATTTGTTAATGGATCTACTATTAAAAATTAACTGGTAATTATTTATATGTAATTTATAGGCTGTATGAAACATTGTATCTGTTTGCGAAAAATCGAGTAGAGTAGTAGATCTTCCATTCAGCGGTATTTTGTAATCGTAGCTTTTAATAATACGAGAGCCTCTTTGGTCACGCCATTCGGCATTAAAAGCTATTTGACTGGGGACAATAAATTGCGATATATCAAATCCTTGATAAGAATGATTCCCTTGTAAGGCAATAGGCGAAATATTTGCATAAAAGCGAAGACTTCGCCCTATTCTTTCAATTTTTTTTGTTTCTCTAAAATTGAAATTTAGTGAATATGAATAATTTCCTGAGTGATTTCCCTTCGACAGTAGCTGTAAAATTCGAGCTTCACTTGTACCATAAGGACTATTTTGTTTATTTATACTTACTGAAACTCTATTTTCAGATTGGTAAACAATTTTATTTCTTTGGGCATATAGCTCTATTGTATTTATTAAAAAAAGTAATATAATAAGCTTAAGTATTTTATTTGGTATCATATAAGTAATTATTAATGTTGTTTTAGCCTGATAATTTAAAGTATAATATGATAAAACTTAATTTGGGTCTAAAATTAAGAAAAATTTGCATTAAATTATTTAACTTAAAACTTTGCACTCGAAACTTAACGAAGTATTATTAGATAATTGATAATTGATAAGCTGTAGTAGTCAGATTTTGAACTAGTGAGCACAATGGTTCCCCTATGTTCTGGGCAGTATTATTAGATAATTGATAATTGTTAACTTAAATCTTAGCACTCGAAACTTAAAACTTAACTGCCTGCCCCGAACATCGGGGAAGTATTAATTGTACGAAGTGATTGGATCTAAGTGT
>DAOVUO010000011.1 GCA_030632545.1 Bacteroidales bacterium | reverse complement strand
TTTGAAAAAATCAAATCAACTAAATCAAAAATCAAATATGATCTTGGTCCAGTAATTGGAAAGCAATTAAGGAAAGTTCCCGAATTTGATTTTTATATTGATGATTCATTAGATTATGCAGAAAAAATTGACAAACTGCTAGAAAACTAATATCTAACTAAATGTTTTTTATGAAAAAAAAAGTTTTTCTTCTTATTGTATTTTTATTGTTTATTAAAAGTTTTTCTGTAAATGCACAGGAAGATAGGTTTAAAGCTATTATGCTTTACCAATTTACAAAATTAGTTGGTTGGCCTAATATGCAAACTGAAAACCCCAATACAGATTTCATAATTGGAATTTATGGCGATCCTAAAGTGTTCCAACTTACTCAATATTACACTAAAGGAAAAAAAGCGGGCGCAAGTCCAATTAAAGTGGAGTACTATACAACCGTTAAAGATATTAATAGATGTCAAATTTTATATGTGGCCTATTCTAAAACAAAATATTTACCTGTAATAATACAACGTGTTGGCCAAAAGTCACCTACTTTAATTACCACATCAAGACAAGGTGCATTAAAATATGGCTCAATTGCAAACTTTATTATATATAATGAATTAATGAAAGTTGAATTAAGTACAACAAACGCACAAAACAGGAAATTACAAATTAGTCATCAGCTACAAAAAGCTGCAATAAAAGTAATTTAGCCATAACATGTTTTCATTCTTTTTTGCAAAAAAATACTTTTTCTCACGAAAAATCAGAAATATAATAAACCTTATTTCAGGGATTTCAATTCTAGCTATTACAATAGGCTCTGCTGCTTTAATTATAATATTATCAGTATTTAATGGAATTGATGACTTAGTAAAAAACTTATTAAACACCTTTGACCCCGACTTAAAAATAGAATTAGTAAAAGGAAAAAACTTCAATCAAAGTATTTTCCTTGAAAAAACTCTTTATGATATTGAAGAAATAGCACACTTCTCATACATTGTTGAGGAAAATGCTCTATTACAATACAGTAATAGAAAATTTGTAGGAACAATTTTAGGTGTAGAGGATAATTTTACTAAAATATCTGGTATAGACACTATGATAGTAAATGGGATTTTCAAACTAAAAGACCCCATTGAAAATCAAACAATTAAATACAGTGCTGTTTTAGGAAACGGTGTAGCTCATAAGCTATCTGTATCACTTAACTCGCTTAAATACTTAAATATATGGGTACCACAGTCTAATCAAAAATTCTCGTTTGACCCTACAAGTTTATTCAATAAAGCACCAATTATTCCAGTTGGAATTTTCTCTATTCAACAAGATTATGATATAAAATATGTTATCGTATCTATAGATTATGCACAAGAACTATTAAAAAAGGAAAATAAAGCTACTGCAATTATTGTAAAACTAAAAAGTGATGCAAATGTGCAAAAAGTACAAACAATTATTGCCAACAAACTTGGCTACAAATTCAAAGTATTAGACAGATATCAACAACACGATACATTATATAAAATGATGAAATCGGAAAAAAAGATGATTTTTATTATTTTTATATTTGTATTACTAATTGCATCTTTTAATGGAATTGGTGCTATTACTATGCTAATATTAGATAAAAAACATGATATTTTTATACTTTCTGCTATTGGGATGCCAGCTAAAAAAATACGAAACATTTTTGCTCTAAATAGTAGTATGATATTCTTTACTGGCGCATTATTAGGAGTTTCTATAGGTGCAATAGCAGCTTATGTTCAACAAGAATTTGGTTTAATTGGATTACCTCAAACAGGCACATTTATTATTGATTCTTATCCTGTGAAAATAATTGGTTCTGATATTTTAAATATCTTTTTATCAGTAAGTTTAATAGGAATTATATTTTCATGGATAAGTTCAAGCTTATTGATAAAAAGCATGACAAAAGTACTTGTCAACAATAAGATAAATTAGTAGAACTATAAAATTGGATTGAAAATTTTACTACTTTTGACCAAATTACAAATAAGCTTTTTAGAGGTTCTATTCCACTAAAAAGCTGTAGAATCACTAAATATAAAATGACAAGCAAATTTTCAACAATAATTCTCTTCCTAATTTTTAGCTTAAGCACTGGTGCTCAGGATTTAAAAATATTCACATTACCCGAGGCTCAAGATGCTGATACTTTGAACTTTTGCCTTGATTCTAATATTATTTTCATTGCACGACAAAGCGATTCCAGTGCTCTTGAAACTAACACTTATTTTGAATGGCAATATGGTAATAAAATTAGCGAAAGTGGTATTAATACAGATTCAGTTGCAAATGTGTATTCTGAAAGTGGAGGATATTTTATTCAGCTAAAAACCATTAGCCCAAATAAAGACACCTTATTTGCAAGTAAATATATACGAATTGCATTTTCACCCTATTTTAGTGGAACTGTTTCAAGTGCCGACACTGCAAGTATATGCTACGATGGAAAAAACAACGACATAATTGATTTAAGTGCTCAAGTAGAATATCCTTTGTGGAAATATGAATATCCGAACATAATTGAGGAAGAAACTGAATTCGAAATAAAAAATGGACTTCCATTTACATCAAAATTAACTCATGAAATTTATTCGCCTAATAATAAAATAGTCAATAAAGAAAATATTGATACCATAGGAATACTTCTTGAACACTCAAATGCTCAAGATATTGAAATTCAATTAATTTGTCCAAGCGGAAAACTTATAACTCTAAAAAACACTGGAACAAAAAAAACATTCATGGGCGAACCTGTTGATAATGAAGCATTAGATTCAATTAAAGGAAATGCTTATTGGTATTATTTTACTGAAAAAATTCCAAATTATGGAACAATGGAGCAAGAAGAACAACAGTATTTTAATTCTTTTGTTGACAATGCCGATAGTAGTTACACTAATGAACCATATTATCCCACAGGAAGTTATTTGCCAAATGAGTCTTTTTCAAATCTAGTTGGTTGCCCATACAATGGAAATTGGAGTATTGCAGTAATAGATAATAATGATATCGACAATGGCTATATTAAAGCTTGGAAACTTATTCTGGATAGCATTCCTCCTTTAAAAGAATTTAAAAATTCAGCACAAAAATATCAATGGAAATCTTCGGTTTCAGGATACTTTTTAGAAGATTCAATGCAACTACAGACAACAGCTGAGCCTCTTTTAGGTGATGCCATTATTAAATTCAACTTTTATTCGCACGATAATTATGGCTGCATTGCCGATACAGCCATAATTATTGAAGTCCAGACAGCAAGTTTTACTGCAAGTCCATCAACTGGCGATGCAGAGCTAGAAGTAAGTTTTACTAATACAACAAGCTGGAAAGATGGAACTTACTATTGGGATTTTGGTGATGGCAATAATGCTTATGATGAAACAAATATTCAAAATATTTATTTAGATAAGGGAGAATATGAATCAATATTAACCGCCACCTCTAAATTCGGATGTATAAATAAAGACACCATTACTATAATTGTAACTGCACCAGTATCGTCAATAGATGCGCCAAATGTTTTTACACCTAATAATGATGGTATAAATGATAGAATGAAGATTAGCTTTGAAGGATTAAGAAGCGGAGAATTAATTATTTATAGTAGATGGGGAGAAAAAATTGCCAAACTGAAAAATATTGATGAGATGGAACAAGGCTGGGACGGAACATTAGGAAATAATGGAAATAAAATAGTTAAAACTGGAATATACTACTATATAATTATTGCAGAAGGAAAAGACGACCAAAAACATAAGATTAATGGCACTATTCATGTATTTAGTGATAGATAATTATGTTTTTTTCAGCAATAATGAAGTGAGTCTAACAAAAAATAAAATAAAACTGTTAATAACTTATTACTACTTTTATCGTAATATGGTTTGATTTTTGTGCATAATTAATATGATTGATTTAGTGATATTAAAATGAAACAGGGCAAGCCTGAAATAAATATTAAGGAACTCAAAAACGGAGTATATGAAAATACTGCTTTTTTTGAGAAAATCACAATTATAAAACCGATGAAAAGATTTTTAAGATACCCCACATCTATACTAATTTTCTTTTGGCTACTTTTTAGTGGATTTGTTCTACCGCAGAGAGTTCCAACTGATTTGTCTGAGGCAATTAAAAATGGGAATAGTGCTCATTTAGCTAGTTTTTTTAGCAGTAGTCTCGAACTTGTTATATCTGAAAACGATAATATATACGAGGAAATTTGTAGTAAAACACAGGCAGAAATGATTATCAGTAATTTCTTCGCAAAAAACAGACCCACAAATTTTGATATTCTACACGAAGGAAGCAGAGGTGAATTAGTATATGCCACTGGAAAACTCACCACATTCTCAAGTAGCTTTAATGTAACTTTTCTTATTCGTATTAAAAATGGAAAAGAAGTTATAAACCAACTCAGAATAGAACAAAACTAACAATTTGAGCCACATAATGCACTACAACATAGACTCTTTAATTGATTTAGCAATAAAAGAAGACATTGGTTCAGGAGACCACAGTTCTTTATCCTGTATTCCCGAAAAAGCAAATGGCAAAGCCAAACTTTTAGTCAAACAAGATGGCATTATAGCTGGACTTGATATTGCACATCGTGTATTTAACAAAATTGACAATAATTTAAATATTAATTCATATTTAAACGATGGTGACAAAATAAAAGATGGCGATATTGTTTTTGAAGTTGAAGGAAACGTAAGAAATATATTACAAGCAGAAAGACTTGTACTAAATTTTATGCAGCGAATGAGTGGCATTGCTACTAAAACAAGAAAATACGCAGATTTAATAAAAGAATTAGATACAAAACTTTTAGACACTAGAAAAACAACGCCAGGCAATAGATTAATTGAAAAAATGGCAGTGAAAATTGGAGGTGGATACAACCATAGAATTGGTCTTTACGATATGATTATGCTTAAAGACAACCATATTGATTTTGCAGGTGGAATAAAGAACGCCGTTGAAAAAGCCAATGAATACATAAAAATTAATAAACTAGAGATTGACATAGAAATAGAAGTTCGGAACTTTGATGAATTAAAAGAAGTGCTCGATACTGGCAATATTCAACGAATAATGCTTGATAACTTTTCAATAAAAAACACTAAATCAGCTATCGCTCTCATAAACAAAAGCTATGAAACAGAATCATCGGGCGGAATTACTTTCAATAACTTAAAAGATTACGCACTTTGTGGTGTTGACTATATATCTGTAGGAGCATTAACTCACCAAATTAATAGTTTAGATTTAAGTTTAAAAGCAGATTTTTAAAACAAAGCTTACTCCTCTTCACTTTTCTTAATTCCAATTTGATGTGGCGATTTATAATCCAGCTCAACGTCAAAAGCAGCCCCAACATATTCAATAATATCTGGAAAGAAAAAATTAAATTCATTGCGAAAATCCTCATAATGATTTCTAATTACACGCATTGCAAACCTCGACTCATCAGGCAAAGAAGTATGCCTTGACATTATTTTATAAGTTTCCTTAATCCCCTTCAACTGACCATAAGTTCCTAAAGTATTTCTACCAATAATTATTGGTAATTGCCATTTAACTCTACTAGGCAACATATCATAATTCCTTATTAAAATAGCATAATTATCTCTAATAAACGAAGATAAAGATTCATTAGAATAATGTTTCCACTCTACAGACAAATAATGATCGTACAAAATATCGACTATAACACCTGCATATTTATGATATTTTTTTCGTAATCGTGACATACTTTTTCGGACGATATCATGGTGGTCAGTAAAATAGTCAATTTGCCGATGAAGAACTATTCCACGCCTCACACCCTCAGGAAACTGAGATAAATTTCGTCCTTTAATATGATCTCCTAAAAAATTTCCTATCCTAAGATCTTCCGAATCACCAGATAAATATAAATGAGCCAAATAATTCATAAACTTCTACACTATCAAATAAAATGCATAAAACAAGATATAAAGTTATAACATCTAAAAAAAGCTTTTAACTTATTTTTATTCTATCCCTAATAAAAAAACTACACAAAACAGCAAATTATAAAATTACAACAATTCTTCACATTTTTATGTACAATATTGATTAAAAGCAATTTAAAACACTCAATACTTACACAATAAAACACTACTACCAAAAACTTATACTCACAAACTACTATATAAAACTCAAAATTTAAGCAAGTGTTGCATTTGGAACACTATTTGAAACAAAAAAATATGTATAAATAGTTTTTATGCTGTTTGCAAAAAAAAAAAGCAGATAGTATTTTCTATAATTTTTTATTTATATTTGTTGAAGAGAATCTGGAATCAAAACAATTTTCATGTTCATTAAGCTAAAAAATCAAAATAAATACACAATAATCCTTATAGGATTCTTAATAGGACTCATAATAGCCGCTTTAGGTTTGATTACCACTGCTATATCTATTGAAAATATTAAGCTTAACTTTATAGGCGTTTTACACCTTCATGTGTATTTCCCTTTCCTATGGGTTACGGATTCGTTAATCATTATATTTCCTACCTTAGCATACTATATTAATAAATTATTTAATAATGTAACTCAAGGTTATCAAGTAAAATTAAGCACAACACGAAGAAGTCGTACTGAAATTTTTGAGTTTGTTGAAAAACTCAGAGAAGGCCACGTTGATGCACAATTTGCAAAATCGGTTTCTGAAAACGAAATTGCAGACTCTTTAGTAAAGCTTCAAGACGAAATAAAACGTTCTCAGAATGAAGAAGAAAAAAGAAATAAAGAAGATGAGGAAAGAAGATGGATTACAGAGGGTTTAGCATTATTTGGCGAACATTTACGCTCTACTACTAATTTA
The DNA here is from genome assembly GCA_030632545.1 of Bacteroidales bacterium. Taxonomy (GTDB): domain Bacteria; phylum Bacteroidota; class Bacteroidia; order Bacteroidales; family DYOH01; genus DYOH01. The sequence goes on along the minus strand of DAOVUO010000011.1, from coordinate 9,893 downwards.
TCAGAACTGTCATATCTTCTAATATCCAAATTAGTTGATTACATAGATGTTGACCAAGGTGGTTTTTTTGTTTTAAGAATTGAAAAAGACGAAAAAATATTTGAACAAACAGGGTCTTATGCATACGACAGAAAGAAATTCTGTGACCAAACAATTGAATGGGGCGAAGGTCTTTTGGGCGCATGTGCTATTGAACAAAAGCCGCTATATCTCCCTGAAGTAACTGAAGGATATGTAAATATAACCTCTGGTTTAGGAAAAACAAATCCTAAGGTACTATTTATACTTCCCTTAATTCGTGACTTTGAAATTCATGGTATGATGGAATTCTCGTCCCTTGAAGAGATTCCTGAATTTAAACGAGATTTTTTAGTAAAATTAGCAGAAAGTATAGCTATTACACTTTCAAATACAAAAACAGAAGCAATTAAGGCTAAGCTACTTGAGGACTCCAGAAAACAAGCTGAAGTTTTGGCTCAGCAGGAAGAAAATTTACGGTCAAACATGGAAAGACTCAACCAAATTCAAAAAGAGAAAGAGTCTCAAGCTGAAGAATTTGTGAGTTTTACTAATTCTGTAAATCATACTTTAATTCGTGCAGAATATAGTCCTGAAGGAAATTTACTTTATGCCAATACTAATTTTATTTTCAAATTAGAGTATTTTAGTAATTCAGAAGTTGAAGGAAAACCTATATATCAATTTATTAACCCGAAAGACAGAGCATCATTTGGAGAAACTTGGGAAGAACTTTCAACAGGAGGTACTCATCTCGAAGGCTCAATGAAACTAATGACCAAATCTGGTAAAGATTTGTGGACTATGGCTACTTATACCTGCGTTAGACGAGCAGATGATTCTATTGAAAGAGTGCTGTTTTTGGCAATAGACATTACTGAGCAAAAAGTTGAATCGATATACCACGCAGGAATTTCAAATGCAATTGATAATAGCTCAATTAAAGCCGAATTCGATTTAGCAGGAAATTTCATTCTAGCAAATAATAAGTTCTTACTTGCAATGGAAATTCAAAAAAATAAAATTACAGATTACACTATTTATGATGTTTTAGCAAGTAATAATTACGAAGAATTTAAAGAGGCATGGAACAAAGTTATAAATGGAAAAAATTATGAAAATAATTTAAAACTTAGATCTATTGATGGTAAAGATATAAGATGGATGAGAACAACTCTTTCACCTGTTGCAAACATTTATAACGAAATTTCAGCAGTTGTGTTTATTGCACATGATATTACAATGCAAGTTGAAGCAGATAAAAAGCTAATGGAACAAACTGCAAAACTGGAAGAACAAGAAATTAAGTTAAAAGCTGCACAAGTAAAGTTAACTACTGCTTTAGATGATGCCCGTGTTGAAATAAAATCGCAATTTATAGAGATTGAAGACATAAAAATACTGAACGAAAAAACTTTAGACGGAGCACTTGATGCAATAATAACTATTGATATAAAAGAGAAAGTACTATTCTTTAATAAAGCAGCAGAAAAGCTATTCCAACGAAGTGCTCAAGATGTTACAAACAAATCGCTTGAATTGATTTTTCCTAAAAATAAAAAGGATGAAAACCATATATCAAATTTGTTCCATGCTAGTAGTAATTTTTTAGGAAAAAGACAAGAAGTGAATTTTATTGATAATGATGGAAACAAAATAAGTGTATTATTAACTCTATCAGAAGGGAAATACCATAGAAAATATACGTTAACAGCATTTATCCAAACAATTGAAGTGGAATTATTTTAGGAAATATGATGAATATTAGAAATGAGATAAAACAGTTTGTTGATGATGTGTTTGAATTACAATGGGATACTGACGAAATTCCATTTACAAGACATGAATTTATCAATATTCTTACTGAAAAATTTCAGGAATTAAATGAAAAGACTCAAAAAGAGCAACTACTAGAGTCAATGAAAAATAAATTTAATACTTTTAAATTAAACTAATAATAAATAAAGCTATGCCTAATAAAAATAAGGCACTTATGCAAAACACTTGGCATGACTCATATAGTATTGGTCATGCTTTTTTTATTAGGTTTAGTACTGCACACACACAAATTCCCACCGAAAACGACTAAAAATGTCACAAGCAAAAAAATTTGGCGCCTTTGCAGGTGTTTTCACCCCTTCATTACTTACTATACTAGGCGTAATTATGTATATGCGTTTAGGTTGGATAGTTGGTAATAGTGGACTATACGCTATTTTAGGAATTATTATAGTAGCACACATAATTTCTTTCAGTACAGGACTAAGCATATCGTCAATTGCAACAGATAAAAAAATAAAAACAGGAGGAATTTATTATATCCTATCTCGAAGTTTAGGACTACCAATGGGTGGCGCAATTGGAATCGCCCTAGCAATTGGAACAGCATTAAGCATCTCATTGTATATAATTGGTTTTGCCGAAAGTTTTTTAAGTATTCCTGCAATTTCCGAATTCTTACATCTTCCCCCCGAAACAAGTAGCTACACTATAGTTGGAACAGTGATTATTTCTCTTTTAGTAATAATTGCATTTATAAGTACATCCTTAGCAATAAAAACACAATATTTTATATTAATCGCTATCTTTCTTTCACTTATTTCAATAGTTGTAGGTTTTTACCTACATCCCGAATTTTACCCATCAACTCCATTACTAAAAACTCCAGAAAGTAATATTCCTATTGAAACTTTATTTGCAATTTTCTTTCCTGCCGTTACGGGCTTTACTGCCGGTGTGGCAATGTCGGGGGATTTAAAAAATCCCAAAAAAGATATTCCATTAGGAACAATGACTGCAATAATTGGTGGGTTTATTGTGTATATTGCCTTAGCTATCGGCTTAGCTTTTTTTGTAGATCAAGATTTACTGGTTAATCATGCAGATTTTTTAATTCAAATTGCATGGATACCAAGCTTAATATTTTTAGGTATTTGGGGAGCAACATTAAGCTCTGCATTAGGAGGAATTTTGGGTGGACCAAGAATATTCCAAGCCATTGCAAAAGATAATATTTTACCCAAGTTCCTTTCTGTAGGATATGGAGAAAATGCTGAACCAAGAAACGCACTTTTACTCATATTTGTTATAGCAGAAATTGGCATTTTGATAGGTGAACTTAACGTTATTGCAGGTATTGTTTCCATGTTTTACTTAGCCTCTTATGGCTTTATCAATATGGCTTTTGCCCTAGAAAGTTGGGCAAGCACCGATTTTTCACCCAGTTTTAAAATCCCCAAATTTGTTGGAATAATTGGTTTTATAGCCAGTTTTGCAGTAATGTTTAGACTCGATCCTGGTTCAATGATTATTGCATTTATAATAATGTGGGCAATATTCTTTTTACTAAAAAGAAAAGAGCTTCGATTAGATTTTGGTGACGTTTGGCAAAGTGTGTGGGCTGGTATAATCAGAAAAGCACTACATCACTTAGATCAACAGGAAATAGAGGAACGAAATTGGAGACCAAATGTTTTGCTATTTAGTGGTGGAACAAAAAAACGAAAACATTTACTGGAACTAGGAAAAGCAATTGTTGGAAAACATGGCCTATTAAGTAATTTTGATTTAATTGAAAACCAAAAAACGAAATACCTATTTACAAAACACGAACAATCAATAGGAACAGAGGGAATTACAGAAGGTGTTTTTACTCGGCGGCATTCGGTAAAAGACATATATAATGGTATTGAATTACTCTCTGCTACTTATGGTTTTAGTGGTGTTGAACCAAATACAATTCTTTTGGGATGGAGTAGACAGTCAAAAAATCCTATCAGATTAATTGGACTTTTACATCGCCTAAACGAACTTGATTTAAACGTTTTGCATGTAGATTATGACAAAAATAGAGGCTTTGGGAAATACAAGTTAATTGATATATGGTGGCGAGATAAAAGTAAGCACAGTAATCTTGCCTTAAAATTAGCAAAACTAATATATAACTCACCAAGTTGGCATCATGCACATATTAGACTACAAGTTGTAAATTCAGTTAACCAAAATGCTGACTTAATTCGACATAATGCTCAAAAAATATTTGAAGAGCTTAGAATTAACGCAGAATTACGTATCATTAATAACGAAATTGAGCAAAAAGGATTTTATGATATTATCAAAATAGAATCAGCAAATGCAGATTTAATTTTTATGGGTATGCCAACTCTAAAGGAAGGCGAGGAAATGGATTTTATTGAAAAAACAAATCAATTACTCCCCGAAATTGGCACAACTGTATTAGTAAGTGCAGCAAGTAAATTTAGAGAATTAAACATTGGAGTTGAAGACACAGAAGAGACACCAATAATAAAAGAAGAAAATTCTACGCTTGAAAATAAAGTAATAAAATGGCCAAAAAATAAATTATTAGCAAGAGAGATTAGCTCTTATGCAGACGATTTAATTGGAATTGAACAACAATATGTAAATTCATTAATAGAAGCAAACAAACCACTTAACGAATATTTTAATGATATAATAAATCTTCTTCGTAAGCAATTTACTGAAACAATAGAGTTCACAAAAAAATCTTCTGGCCATATACCATTTAGTTTCTTGTTCAAAAAAACTCAATCAAATCTGAATAAAATATTAATCCGATTAGAAAAAATTGATGATGAAATTTTAAATAATTTGGCCAAAAACATTGAACTTCTAAATAAAAATTGGCTTTCAGATTATCAAGATATTTTGCAGGAGCAATCGTCAACCCTTAATGTTATCTACAATCTAAGCGATGCTGAAAATATTTTAAATAATACCGACAAGCGAGCAGAATTAAAATTTGCAAAAAAAGTTAAACGTCATGTAAAACTCTTTGGACGGCCATATAATCACAACTTTAAATTTGCAAATTCTCTAAAAAAACACCACGAAAATGATGTTTATTCTTCAAGATTACAACTTCTGAACTTTAGTGCAAAAGTATATTTAAAAGCGTGGATAAACATTGAACATACAGCACAAACATTTAACAATAAACTACTTAGCTTGCGTTTTTGCGAATTAAAATTAACAGGATTTTCTGAGGAATTGACAAATATTCAAAATGAGTTTTTTCTTAAACTAAACGAAACACAAGCAAACTTAGAATCTCTGGAAATTAAATTTATTGATTTTGCTAACGGGAAAATTTATAGTGATTTACAAGCTTATATTGATAAAATAACTACTTTTATTTCGAAACCACAAAATATTAATACAAGAGAAAAGAAAAAATTAAATAAACTAAAAATTAGAATACTTCATGCAGATAATTATTGGAAGCGAAACCAAGTGCTTTTAATGAAAAATCTAAAATATTCAATCTTATTTGAACGAATCAAAAATTTACATGCAAAAAATGAGCTGGATTTAAAAAATGCAATTGAAAATCAGCTAATAAAAAAACAAACTGAAATTAAGGTAAATTCTATTAAGCAATTAAAAGAATTAATAAAAAATAATTCTTTTGACAAAATTGAAGAAATAGAAAATAATATAAGTGATAATTTTGTACTAGAATCAGAAATTTATGATTTTATACGAAAACAGCTTGAAAATTCTACTAGAAGAATACGTAAAGAAACAAATCGTTTTCCTGAAAATGACGAACTTATTAATGCTGAAAATTTCAATAAATTTACAGAACATCTTTTTGTACCAATAGAATCAATTGCCATTAAATCATCGGCACTCATAAACTATATTATCGAAGAAGAATATATTGAAGAACTACACGTAAAATTAAAACAATTTAGTGATAAACTAATCTTCAATTTCACTAAAATGAATGATACTTTAAGGCTTATTCCTTATAGTTTTAAAGGAATTAACGCTGAATCGAAAGACAATTTTGAGGTATTCTTACAAGAGCAAGAAAAAAAATTAAACGAACTTGAAATAGATAGTAAAAATAAACTTAAAGATTTTTCACAATTTGTTACACAGCTTAGTACAACAATAAACAACCAACTTTCAACTTACCATTTTTTAAGTATTGCAGAAAACTACAGGCAGTATGTAAGAGAACAAGTGAGCAAAAAAGGGTGGTCAAAAATAAAAAAGAAAGCAAAAACCATTCAATATGAATTTGTTGTACTTCTGAACAAAGCACTTTACCAACGAAGTAATGCAATACTTTTTGCAAAAAAACTAAATACTATAAATTTATCTGAAAAAAATAAAGTAAGTGAATTACTGAAATTGAGTAAAACATTTACAATAAAGCCTGAAGTAGATGAAAAAATTCCTTTTTACTACAAACAGTTATTTTTAAATAAAAATAATTTTTTAAATGACTTTTGGGTAGATAGAACTAAAGAACAAAATGCATTAAAAGAAGCAATTGTAAACTATAAAAAAGGTAGCACAGGCGGTTTTTTAATACTTGGTGATTACAATTCGGGCAAAAGTTTTATGGCACATTATTTTGCTTCAAGCATAATAAAAGCAACCAATATTTACACAATTGAAGCACCAATTGGTGGCAGTACCGAGATGAGTGTTTTAGATAGCAAAATGTCTGAATCTATTGGTATTGAAGGAAAAGCCCAAAACATTTTACAACAACTACCCACAGGCTCTGTTGTAATATTTGAAAATATAGAACTTTGGTGGGAAAGGCATTCTGATGGTTACACACTCATTGAAAAAATACACAAATGGATGGCCATTTATTCTAAAAGAATATACATCATTACAACAGCCAATCCTCACAGTTTCGAATTTATGGATAAAATGCTAAATATAAACAATAATTATCTTCATGTTTTTCAAACACCACCTGTAAGTGCTGAAACTCTAAAAAACATTATTATAAAACGACATCAAGCTTCTGGATTAAAGTATAGTATAAAGGGTGCAAAAATATTTGCGAGTATTGAAATAGCTCAGTTTTTTAGTCAATTATTTAATGTTACCCAAGGAATAGTTGGAAATGCAATGCTTCTGTGGCTTTCGTCAATTGAATCAATTGAAAACAGAGAGCTAAGCCTAATTGCTCCACCAAAACCAAACTTACAAATACTCGACAATTTAACAAATAAGGAATGGGCATTAATTATACAATTTTTATTACATAGAGAATTAACACTTAAACGAATCAAAAATTTGTTCCAAAATCAAACCAACATTTTCGAACAACTCCCATTTTTAATTCGCTCAGGTATATTAATCTCTATCGCACCAAGGATTTACAAATTAAATCCATTAATCTACCCTTTCATTAAAATTAAGCTATTTGAAAAAGAAATTTTATAAATATGAACTTTGACATCAATTCATCTGCCTATCCTGTACTTCTATTTCTAGCAGCAACACTTGCTATTTATATTTTTTTTAGAGGACTAAACAAATTTTCAAACGCAGCAAAAATAACATCTAAACAAAAGAAATTTCTGCAAAGAAATTTTCCTCTTATAGAGTTATTAGTCTGGCTTATCTTTTTAGCTTGGACAATTGATTTCTTTTTCGATAAAAACGATTTATTTGCAGGTGCGCTAATTATCATTTTTGTGATAGGACTATTTTGGCTAGCAAAATTTGCCATAAAAGAGTTAATTGCAGGATTTATATTCCGATCCACATCAGGATTTTACCTTAACGACACCATTCAATTAGAAAAAATTGCTGGAAAAATTATTGGAATGGGTTATCAAAAACTAGAATTAGAAGATGAAAATGGGAATCTAATACAAATCCCTTACTCTCAGATAATAGAAAATACGAGAAAAAAAACAGCATCGGAAAATCTATCAATGAGTCAATCGTTTACATTAGAAATTATACCAGAAAAAAACCTAAATAAATCTTTAAAGAAAATTGAGGAACAAATAATTAACTCCCCCTTTTCTGCACTAAATAAATGGCCTATTATAGAAGTTATCAACAAAAAAGCGAACAATACTTATCAGCTTAGAATTACAGTACATGCATTAAATTCAGATTATTTTCACTTAATAAAAGAAGATATAAGCCAAAAATACAGCTAACAGACATTTTAGCTTACACCCCATTTTCTCATTTTGTTAATAATTTTATCTACACCTGTTTATAACTTTTCATAAATTGAGTGCAATTGAATAATCATTTTTTCTATATTTGCTCAAATTTTGAGGATAAATGACAGCAAAATATTCAGAAGACACAATAAAAACTCTTGATTGGAAAGAGCACATTAGACATCGCCCCGGTATGTATATTGGGAAACTAGGGAATGGTAATTCTCAAGATGATGGAATTTATATTTTATTTAAAGAAGTATTCGACAATTCTATTGATGAATATATGATGGGCTACGGTCGGAAAATTGACGTAGTAGTTTCGGAAGGAAAAGTAAAAATCAGAGATTTTGGACGTGGAATACCACTTAGCAAAGTAAAAGATGTTTCGTCCAAAATGAATACTGGTGCCAAATACGATTCCAAAGTATTTAAAAAATCGGTAGGACTTAATGGAGTTGGAATAAAGGCTGTTAACGCACTATCATCAAATTTTATTATTCGTTCGTATCGCGAAGGGATTGTTAAAGAAGTTGAATATTCGCAAGGGAATGTAATAAAAGATGAACCTGAGTCAAAAAGCACACAGGCTAACGGTACTGAAATTATATTTACACCTGACACAGAGCTATTTCAAGAATTCTTTTTCAAAAATGAATATATTGAAGCAATGCTCCGTAATTATGTTTATCTAAATTCGGGCTTATCTATCCATTTTAACGGTAAAACTTATTATTCGCGCAATGGATTACTCGACCTTCTGAACGAAAATATGACTAGCGAAGGCTTGTATCCAATTATACACCTTAAAGGAATAGATATTGAAATAGCCTTAACGCATAGCAATCATTATGGTGAAGAATATTACGCATTTGCCAATGGACAGCATACTTCGCAAGGTGGCAGCCATTTACTAGCATTTAGAGAGGCAATTGTAAAAACTATTCGCGATTTTTATAAAAAAGATTTTGATGTATCTGATATCCGTTCTTCCATTATGGCTGCTATCAGCATAAAAATTGAAGAACCTATTTTTGAGTCGCAAACAAAAACTAAACTTGGTTCTAAAAACATCAGTCCTGATGGGATTAGTATCAGAAACTTTATTTTTGATTTTGTAAGTAAAAATTTAAATGATTTTCTTCACAAAAATTCTGAAACAGCACAAATGCTACTCAGAAAAATTCAGGACTCTGAAAAAGAAAGAAAAGCAATTAGTGGAATAAAAAAAATTGCCCGTGAAAGAGCGAAAAAAGTAAGTTTGCATAATAAAAAATTAAGGGACTGTAGATTGCATTTTAACACAAATGCAAAAGACGCAGACGAAACTATGATTTTTATTACTGAGGGTGATTCTGCAAGCGGTAGTATAACAAAATCGAGAAATGTAAACACTCAAGCAGTTTTTAGCCTTAAAGGGAAACCATTAAATACTTACGGATTAACCAAAAAAATTGTTTACGAAAACGAAGAATTTAATCTTTTGCAAGCAGCACTAAATATTGAGGATGGATTAGATACATTACGATATAATAAAATTGTTATTGCTACAGATGCCGATGTTGATGGTATGCATATTCGACTTCTATTAATTACATTTTTCTTGAAATTTTTCCCTGATTTAATTAAAAATGGACATCTTTATATATTAGAAACACCACTTTTTCGTGTAAGAAACAAGAAAAAAACTGACTATTGTTATTCTGAGCTGGAAAAAGAAAAATCAATTAAAAAACTTGGACAAAATCATGAAATAACACGTTTTAAAGGACTTGGAGAAATATCTCCCGACGAATTTAAGCACTTTATTGGCGAAAACATTCGTTTAGACCATGTAACGCTAAAAAAAGAAGACAATATTGACCACTTACTTAATTTTTATATGGGTAAAAACAC
>DAOVUO010000362.1 GCA_030632545.1 Bacteroidales bacterium | reverse complement strand
TGGAAGCAATTCGAATATTAGGTTTAGAGAAAAAAACTCGTTTTTATCAAGCCTCTACTTCAGAACTTTACGGAAAAGTACAGGAAACACCACAAACCGAAACTACTCCATTTTATCCTCGCTCGCCTTATGCCGTGGCAAAGCTTTATGCTTATTGGATTACAGTAAATTATCGCGAAGCTTATGGCATTTTTGCGTCAAATGGAATTTTGTTTAATCACGAATCGCCTATAAGAGGCGAAACTTTTGTAACACGTAAAATTACAAGGGCTGTAGCAAGTATTGCACTTGGTTTACAGCATAAAATTTATCTCGGTAATATTGATGCTAAGCGAGATTGGGGACATGCAAAAGATTATGTTGCAGTTATGTGGAAAATGCTTCAACATAATAAGCCCGATGATTTTGTTGTTGCTACAGGAATTACAACTACTATTCGTGATTTTTTGATTAAAGCTTTTGCCCATTTAGGTATCAAATTGGACTTTAAAGGAAGTGGTGTTGACGAAAAAGCATATATAAAATCTTGCTCAAATCCAGATTATAAAATTGAATTAGGTAAAGAAGTTTTAGCAATAGATAAACGCTATTTTAGACCCACAGAAGTGGAATTATTGTTAGGTGATAGCTCAAAAGCACGAAAGGACTTAAACTGGAAGCTCGAATACACTTTAGATGATTTAATTTCTGAAATGGTTGATTCTGATTTAATAAATGCTAAAAAAAATAAGTATTTAAGTGATGGTGGCTTTGATATAATGAATTATTATGAATAAAATGGCTGTTTGCTTATTCAATACTTCGTTAAGATTTACTAAATTTATTGTTTCAAAACTGTAATTCGCTAGTTATAAGCAACATAGTAAATAAAACAAAATTTAGTAAATCTATAGACTTCAGTTGTTTATAAAAATTTAACGAACCATTGCTTATTGCCAAATTATTTGTAGGTAACAAAAACGGAGTGATTACTAAAATTGAGCTTGAGTGCTTTTCTTATGAGGGAATTTCAAATAGAATTTTTATCACAACAAATTCCCGAAATTTTGTAATTTTATTGAATCTAAATAAATAACTCTATATTTGCGACGAAATTTTAATGAATTAATTATGTACAATTTACTTAAAGGAAAGCGCGGTATTATTTTTGGTGCTCTCGACGAAAATTCTATTGCTTGGAAAGTAGCCGAAAAAGCTCACGAAGAGGGTGCAAATTTTACTCTTACAAACACATCCGTAGCAATTCGTTATGGTACTTTAAACAAATTGGCTGAGAAAACTGGCGCACAAGTAATAGCTGCTGATGCCACAAGTTTAACAGATTTAGAAGCTTTATTTACTAAATCAATAGAAATACTAGGTGGCAAAATTGATTTTGTACTTCATTCTATTGGAATGTCGTTAAATGTTAGAAAAGGTAGAACTTATAATGATTTAGATTACGGATTTTTACAAAAAACTCAAGATATTTCAGCAGTTTCATTTCATAAAATGATTCAAACCGCTAAAAAGATGGATGCTATAAGCGAATGGGGCTCTATTGTAGCTCTTAGTTATATTGCTGCTCAACGTACTATTTTCGGATATAACGACATGTCAGATACTAAAGCTTTATTGGAATCAATAGCACGCTCTTTTGGTTATCATTATGGAAAATCAAGAAAAGTCAGGATAAATACTATATCTCAGTCGCCAACTAAAACAACTGCTGGTGGTGGAATATATGGGTTTGATTATTTATATAAATATGCCGAAGATATGTCGCCACTTGGCAATGCCAGTGCTGATGAATGTGCAGATTATACAATCACTCTTTTTTCGGATTTAACCAAAAAGGTAACTATGCAGAATTTATTTCACGATGGTGGTTTTTCTACCATGGGAATTAGTCAAGAGGTTATGGATATGTATATTCAAGGTATTGAATGCGAGAATAAAAAAGAATAGAATTTGTTGATTTGTTTTATATTTAGCTTGATATGTTTTATTAAAATATAATTAATTTGTAAAAAAATGTTATACAGCGCAACTTTAATTACTAAGTTTGCATCTAATTATAAACAATTATAAAATAATGAAAAAAATTTACACAATTATGATGACAATGGCTGTTTTATTCAGCTTTTCATCATGCGACGAGGACATTGACATAGATACTTTACTAGGAAAAATGTCGGCACAAATTGATGGTGTTGAATGGTCTGTTTCTGCTACTGATGTAAGTAATGGTCTTGGTGGTGTTGCAGCTATTTATGCAGAAGAAAAATTTGCAATTACTGGAACTTCTACTGAAGGGAAAACAATTATTATTGTTATTAATGGAATTAATGAAGCTACTTATGATTTATCACCACTTGCAGGTGAAGCTAATGCTGCTACTATTTACAGAGTTAGCGTTGACGATGACGCAACAAATTCGTACTACAGTACTTTAGGAAGTGTAACAATTACTGAAAAAACGGATAATCGTATATCAGGAACTTTCTATTTTACAGCCGCTAAAAGCATTGATGACATAGTTCAAATTACTAATGGTAATTTTGAGAATGTGGTTTATACTGCTGCTGAGAACTTGCCTATAAATTAGGAATCCTAAAACTCGATAAACTATTTTTAATCCAAGTATTTAATTATACTTGGATTTTTTTTATATCAGTAATTAGACTTAATAAAGTCTTTCGGCATATACTAATACAATTATTCAAAGATGCTAAGTATAATTTAGATACAAAAGTTTAAAGTAAAAAGAATGATTATGTCGCATACTTAAAATGAGTCATTTATACATCATCACAATCCCTAAGGAATTAATTTTTCTCATTAATGTGCAAGCCAATTTCTTTGCCTTTTTTTAGCATATATTTGTAAGCTTCTTCGTAGTTATTTTTTATTTCACCATCTAAAATCGCATCTTTAATAGTATTTTTTAATTCGCCAATTTCTCGGCAAGGTTTAAGCGAAAATGTTTTCATTATTATATCACCATCAATTGGCGATTTCCAATTTCGCAAAGCATCTTTTTCTTCTACTTCTTTTACTTTTCGTCGTACTTTTTTAAAATTTTGAAGGTATTTTTTTACTTTTTCATCATTTTTAGATGTAATATCAGCTTCACAAAGAGTCATTAAATCATCAATTTCGTTACCTGTTTCAACAACTAAGCGGCGAATTGCAGAATCTGTAACTTCTTCTTTTGCAAGTGCAATTGGACGTAAATGTAGAAGTACCAATTTTTGTACATATTTCATTTTTTCGTTCAAAGGTAGTTTCAGACGTCTAAAAATATCAGGAACCATTTTTGAACCAAGATGCTCATGACCGTGAAATGTCCAACCTTGGTTTGCATAAAATCTTTTTGTTGCAGGTTTGGCAATATCATGTAATAAAGCTGCCCACCTAAGCCATAGCTTATCTGTATTTGGGGCAATTTGATCTACTACTTGCAATGTATGATAAAAATTGTCTTTATGTGCGAGACCTTTAATTTTTTCAATCCCTTTTAATGCTGATATTTCCGGAAAAATTATTTCTAGCAATCCTGTATTCTCAAGTAGTTTAAATCCAGTAGAAGGCTTATCCGCCATAATAATTTTGTTGAGCTCATCTGTAATACGCTCTTTTGATATAATTTTTATTCTGTGCTTATTACTTGCAAGAGCCTCATAAGTCTCATCTGCTATTTTAAAATTTAGTTGTGTGGCAAAACGAATGGCGCGCATAATACGTAAAGGGTCGTCAGAAAATGTCTTAACAGGCTGAAGTGGCGTT
>DAOVUO010000179.1 GCA_030632545.1 Bacteroidales bacterium | reverse complement strand
CCAATTAATTCCTACTACAGGATAATTATCATAAGCAGGATGGCGAAAATAATATTCAACATACGGATCATTATAAGACAATGGGCTTAACCATACCATTGTATCTGGCAGAGCATCAAAATATACCTGCTGATAATCTATAAAAACCCTACGAGCCCAATTTAAATATTCTCTATAATCTACATTTCTCACTTCTGTCTCGTCCATATAAAAAGAAGCAACTGTAACTCTTGTAGGCATATTATTCCAATCAGACATAACATCCTGATCTACACGCCCCATTATAAAAGTACCACCTTCAATCAAAACTAAACCAGGCCCAGCCATTTGCTCATTATAATCTACAACTTCAAAACCCCCATTATCGGGGTCGTTGTATTCCCATCCAGTAGTGGGCGACACACCACCATAGCCACCACCACCGCACGAAGCCATTGCAATAGCAGCTAATCCTATAACTATACTGGATATTTTTTCCCTCATTTTCATGTGCTTCAAATTTATTCTTTAGTTGATTTTATTAAAATTTATTTTTTTGTAAAAAAATTACAAAAACTTTTTTTTTATCTACTTCTTTTCACACAATATAACTAAAATTGTGGGCAACTTATTGCGTGTTGCCCTTGTCTTTTTTGATATTTCTTAAATTCGTACGCAATTTTTATACCGTTGTAATTCAAATTTGTTGAATATCGCCCCATCAAAATACTTGTGTTTTGATATGCAAAAATAGTATTCCCAATTGAAATTCCAACAGAAAAAGAAACTGACCGAGGCTCTATTTGTATAAAATTAGCTCTAATCTCACCAAAATATCGCGATTGCAGTACCCTTAAACCTGTAAAATAAAAAACAGATTCGTGGTATTTATTTATTCCTACGATTGGCTGAAACGCAAATTTATAAGATAATAACTGTTGATTATTGTCTATGCGATAATTTACTTCAAAATAATACTCTGGAATTTTATTTAAAAAACCCGCTTTATAATCTAAAATAGCCAAATTTCGCCAAACTGCTTTTACCTGAAATTGCCTAATTTTAATTTTTGTACCTAAATTATATGCAAAAAAATTAGTAGGAACAATTAAACTACTATAATTCAAGTATACTTGAGCATTATTTTCTAATTCACTTGGAAAAACTAAAACAGAATAATTAAAACTCTGCCTAGAAAAATTAATTGAGCTATAAAAATCTATAGCAGAAAGTTTATCAATTTTTAAAGAATATATATAACCAAGCGATAAATATTGCTGATAAATCAAATAATGATGCTGATTTATAAAAGAAAAATGAATTGCGGATGAATACTTTGACAAATTATATTGCATATTTGCCTGATATTGTTGAAATCCATATCCATCAGAATCAAAAGTAATTGTGGAACTAAAATCAAAATATACACTTGAATTTACTGGATAAAACGATGAATTTAAAGGTGATTCTACTAAAAATAAAGTTTGATTTAATTGCGAATGGACTTGGCTTACAGAGCCTAAAATAAGAATTAGAACAGATAAGAAAAAAACTCTACCTTTAAACCAAAATTTATTTATCGAAAATTCGTTTTTTGTCATTATGACAAGCTAATATTATGATGTTTGTAAAAATGAAACGCAAATTTTATCTTTTTAATATTCTAATTTTAATTTCCATACAAACATTTGCCCAAGAAAAAGAAATTTCGGGAAAAATAGAGTGGAAACCCGAAAAAAAAATCACTTACGAAATTGCCTCATCCAAAGTATTGGTAAACTATCCCTATTTTAATAATTATGAGCTTAATAGTGAAGGTTTTTTACGTTATGCAAATAAAATTTTGTATAAATCTATTTTTATGTCTGAAAATATAGAAATTACAAAAGTCGAAATTACAGATTTTTCAACACAAAGTATAAATTACAGTAATTTATCGTTTTTCGAACTCCAAGAGCCCACTTCAATTCCAATTAAATTTTGGACAAAAAACATTCAAGGACAAAAATATCTTTTCTATAATTTTAGTCCTACAATTTTACTAAATAATACTCATGTAGGAATAAAAAATTTCACATTAAAAATCAATTACTTAACTACAAGTCAGAATAAAAAAAGCAAACAAAGCTATGTCAAAGAATCAGTTTTAAACTCAGGTTTTTGGTACAAAATAAGACTTCAAAAAACAGATATTTATACAATTACTTATGAAGATTTACAACAAATAGGTTTTTCAAATCCTGAAAATGTTCGACTATTTGGAAATGGCGGAAAACTTCTTTCGAAAAATAATGCAGATGCAAAACCAGACGATTTAAAAGAAAATAAAATTTGGCATCATAATAATGCTATATATTTTTATGCAGAAGGTCCTAATACATGGGATTACAACAAACAAACACAATTATTTGAACATTCAAAACACGAATATTCAGATTATGCTTATTATTTTTTAAGCGATAAAAATACAGGTTTTGATAATACGATAGAAACAGCAAATTTGCCACCAAATTCAGATAAAACTGTTAATACTTATAATTATTTTGGATACAAGGAACAAGACAATGTAAACCTTGTAAAATCTGGTCGCACATGGTATGGCGATGCATTTGATATAGTTGACAAAATTGATTACAACTTTACAATTACAGATATTAATACTACAAAAAAAATTAATTTTACAATAAAAGCAGCTGCCAGATCACTTAGTAACAGCAGTATATCAGTGTTTTACAACGCACAAAGTAGTTCAATTTATTATAATGCAGTGTCTGGAAGCTACGATGCAGCCTATGCTTTTGATGAAAAAATGAACATGAGTTTTGCAACTCAAAATTCAAATGAACACATTTTCACTTTACAATATAACAGACCCACATCGTCGGCTAAAGCTTGGCTTGATTATGTAGAAATAAATTGTTTTAAAAATCTTAAATACAATAACAGCAATTTTAAGTTTCGAAATATAGAAATAATAGAATCAGGAAAAGTAGCTAATTATCAAATTTCTAACTGTAATTCCAATTGTGTCATTTGGAATATAAACAACAAAAATATAATAAATTATACCTTAAATAATTCAACCGCAAATTTTAATTATGCAACAGATACTTTAGAAGAATTTATAATTTTTGAACCCAAAAACGCTTTATATCCAGAATTAACAGGCAATAGAACAGGTGAAATCAGCAATCAAAATCTGCATAATATCTCGGAGGCAGATATGATAATTATCTATCCTAAAATATTTCAAGACGAAGCACAAGAATTAGCTGATTTTCATCTTCAGACGGATGATTTAATTACAGAAATTGTTGATATTGAATCAATTTATAATGAATTTTCAAATGGCACACCAGATATTGCTGCTATAAGAAATTTCTTAATTATGGTTTACAAAAAATCAATAGCAACAAGCCATCCACTACATTTATTAGCTATTTTTGGTGATGGGACTTATAAAAACAAAACGCTTATTTCCGAAAACTGGAACATGATACCAACTTATCAATCTGTTAATTCAACAAGCCCAGTAGCTTCGTTTGTTTCCGATGATTTTTTTGGTATGCTCGATGATGATGAATACGAAACAGTTGGAAATTTGGATATTGGAATAGGCCGTATTCCTGTAGATACAAAAAGAGAAGCACAAGAATTTATTGCGAAAGTAAAAAACTATTATTCTAGTAATTCTCGTGGATCGTGGAAAAATGTAATTACACTTGTTGCAGACGATGAAGATAGTAACACTTATTTTCATGATACCGAAAACTATGCCGATTATATTGAAAAAAATTATCCTGTATTTAATTTAGATAAAATATACCTTGATGCTTATAAACAAGAAACTACAACCGCTGGCGACCGTTACCCCGACGTTGTACGTGCAATAAATGAAAGGATGCAAAAAGGTTCGCTCATTTTTAATTATGTTGGACATGGGAATGAATACCGTTTGGCTCACGAAAAAATTATTGATATAAACAATATAAATAGCTGGGAAAACTACAATTCGCTTCCGATTTTTATGACTGCCACTTGCGAATTCTCGCGCTATGACAATAGTGACATTACAAGTGCTGGCGAACAAGTTTTACTAAATCCCAAAGGCGGTTCTATTGCTATGTTTTCCACAACTCGCTTGGTTTACTCTGGCTCTAACGATGAAATAAATACAAATTTTTATAAAAACGTATTTAAAATTGATACAATAAGTAAGAAACAACTATATTTAGGAGATATTGTAAAACAAGCCAAGCTATTAACTGGCTCTCCTGCAAATATCAATAAACGAAATTTTAGTCTTTTAGGCGATCCTGCGCTTCGATTACTTTATCCTAGCCAGAAAGCTAAAATAACAGAGATTCAACAACAACCTGTAACTTACAACATTAACGGTAGTGCAGAACTTATTTCTGATACAATAAAAGCACTGAAAAAAGTAAATATCAAGGGAGTTATTTTAAACTTCGATAATACTATAAATACAGATTTTGTTGGAAAAATAGTACCATGTATTTTTGATAAAAAAATGCCTCGTCAAACACTTGCAAATGATGGAGGATTACCGCAAAAATTTAATTTGCAAAACAATCAGATTTTCAAAGGAAATGCGAGTATAAATAATGGTCAATTTTCTATAGATTTTATTGTTCCCAAAGACATAAATCTTGCATACGAAAAAGGGAAAATTAGCTTATACTTTTACGAAAAAGGACAAGCAGAAGGAAATGCACAATTTACCCAATTTATTATTGGAGGAATTGACACCAGTGCTATTGAAGATAAAAACGGCCCCGAAATTCAGCTTTATCTGAATGATCAAAACTTTGTTTCAGGTGGACTAAGCAATCAAAATCCAATAATTTATGCCTTACTAAATGATAGTAGTGGAATTAATACTTCAAGCGCATCAATTGGTCACGACATTACAGCAATATTAGACAATAATAATACTAATACCATCACTCTAAACAACTTTTACGAGGCCGAATTAGATAATTTTCAGGCAGGAAAAATACAGTATCAATTAAATAATTTAGAAGCTGGAGAACACAATTTAACGCTAAAAGTTTGGGATGTGTATAATAATTCCTCTGAGAAAAGCATTAATTTTGTTGTAGCTGATAATGCAAAGCTTGAAATTAGACACTTGTTTAACTATCCAAATCCATTTTTTACTCAAACAGCATTTTATTTTGAGCATAATTCACCAAATGTTGAAATAACTCTAGTTATACATATTTTTTCAATAAGTGGAAAATTAATAAAAACCATACACCAAAATATGATAAGTACAGGTTATATCAGCAATGCAATATATTGGAATGGCAGAGACGATTTTGGACAAAAAATTGGACGAGGCACTTATTTTTACAGATTAAGAATAAAAACAAATGATGGGAAAAGTGCTGAAAAAATTGAAAAACTGGTTATTCTGAATTAAATTACTTCAAAATTAAATTATACAAAAAAACAATATTGTATAATAATTATCATACTATTTCGTTTTAAAAACTATTAAATAACTCTAGTAATGAATAAAACTACAAGCTTAATTTTAAGTCTAATTTTTGGACTATCATTTAACTTAAAAGCGCAATTAACAACAGGAGATTTAACTGGTCAAGACGCAGGAAATCCAATTCAAACAGCCATTCCATTACTAAACATTACGCCCGATTCGCGTAGCGGAGCTATGGGTGATGTAGGAGTTGCTACATCTGCCGATGCCAATGCATTATATTGGAATATTGCTAAACTTCCATTTGCTGACCATTCTACTGGACTTGCAATTTCTTATACACCATGGTTAAGAAACTTAGCCGATGATATTGATTTATCGTATATAGCAGGTTATTTTGACCTTGATGACAGACAAACAATAGGAATTGGACTTAGGTATTTTTCTTTAGGTAATATTACGTTTACTAATATTTATGGTAATGTACTACGCGATTTTCGTCCAAAAGAATTTACACTTGATGGAGCTTATGCGTTTAAAATGTCCGAAGAATTCTCAGGGGGTATTGCTCTTAGATATATTTATTCTAATCTAACTGGTGGTATTGGTCAAACTGAGTCCAAACCAGGACAAACAGTTGCTGGCGATTTAGGGTTTTATTATCAAAAAGAT
>DAOVUO010000070.1 GCA_030632545.1 Bacteroidales bacterium | reverse complement strand
TTTATTTTTTTTCATGCGTTTGCCCTGCATAGATTGAATTTGAAAGAAATAACATGGTTGATTTTAATTATATACAATCAAAATTAAAACTTTATAGGCACGGACTAATAAACAAATACCATATTAATTATTTGATTACGAAATATTATGGTCTGATATAAATGAAAACCATTGTTCTTTTAAACAACAAATTAAAAACATACTTAATAAGCGTTACAATGCTAAACCCTAACAAAATGGGGTAAGTGCAGTATTTGTAAACTCCCTACCCTATTTCGTAAAGTGAGCACATTATGTTGTATTTCGTCAACATGCGAAGCTAAATTGCCCACATTATAAGCAAATTACAGCGCATTATGTAATTGTTAGCTTACATTATATTACAATAGCTGTGCTTGCGAATGTAAACTTTCAGCCTAATAAGTTTTTGCCGCTATCCGCTAAAGTTAATCTTGTACATGACATTGATTACACTCCACACATTGCTGTATTGTTGAAACATTTACAAAAACACAATGTTTCTTTAACAGCTAAACACAAGGATTAAAACACATACAATCAAGCAAATACACAATCATCAATTTACTAAAGCATCAAAATAAAAGTAAAATATTACAAGCTAAAACCAATTATATAAGCCTTATGTAAACATTTATTAATGCAGATAGAAAAATTGTAAACAGGACGAACCTGCTGCAAAACATGTTTGTTTTTATTTCATCCTAATCATTAACATATTACAACAAACATTCAAAAGCAAAACGCCAGTAACACGCTGATTTTAATGCAAATCAAATAATCAAATCAAATTTTAATCAATTAAATTAAACGTTTACAAATATAAAAAACAGCGTTTAAAATAGTAAATCATTGATTTTTAATAAAATAAATTTGCACAAATCAAAAACACACGCTATGTTTGCACTGTCTTTAAATCGAAAGCGATTAGGCCAAACACTAAAAACTATTAATGTGTACAGGCAAAGGCCAAGAGGATAAGACAGTAAATAAATATATGTTTAATTTAAAATTTGAAAACATGAAGAAGATCAGTTATTTTAATGAAGCAGGATTATCACTTTCCGGATTATTAGTAAAATCGAAAACAGTGATTGGATTTGTAGAACGTGACTTAGAGGAACTAAGCGAAATTGGTTATAACTCAGGAATGTTATCCAGTCTACAAAAAAGTTTTAATGCATTTTGGGAAACAAGCCCCGATGCAATTGAAAAAAGCGACGCAGTGCTCGAAACAGCAAAGCGTGATGAGCTGCACGAACAGCTTAAACTTAAAATGCGTCATATAATTGCAATTTTTCGCAGCGTATGGCCAGATGGAAGAGCAGAAACTTTAGTTTTTGACAAGATTAGTATTTCGGCATTAAGTTTGACCGAAACGGTTACGAATGCAAAAATACTATTGCAATTTATTGAACACAACAAAAAAACGTTCAAAAAACATGCATTAATTACCGATGAGTATTTGCAAAATTACAATCAATTACTCGAAAATGCATTTTGGTCTATTCTTACTGCAAAAGCACAGTACTCAAGTCGTAGTACATCTACTCGTATCCGACATTTATTGGCACAGGATTTATATGAAAATCTGCAAACAGCCACAATGTTTGGTAAAATTACTTTTATGTACGATGCACCCGAAAAGTATAACGATTATATTATAGAGCCATCGGGTTCTAATGCACCATC
Organism: Bacteroidales bacterium; assembly: GCA_030632545.1. GTDB lineage: Bacteria > Bacteroidota > Bacteroidia > Bacteroidales > DYOH01 > DYOH01. Next base: position 7,402 of record DAOVUO010000070.1, on the reverse strand, counting down.
GAGCGACGAGGATGTTGGGGAACAACTAGATTTGGAGTTTTCTGAAAATGTACCCAAGGACGATGAGATTGATGTTTTAGCATAGATTAAAATTAAATAAAAAGAAACGATTAGAAGGCTAAGAGTCAGCTCTTCGTTTGCATAAGACATATAGTCTGTGTAGGTTCAAAAACGCCGGAAGATTTCTTTCGGCGTTTTTTTTTTTGAGAAAACATCTGCTACTTTGCAGGTCCGCCAGTAATAAATACAAAGGCAAAATACAAAAGTATCATAGCACCCTGAATTGACCCAGTTAATATATCAGCCACAGCAAAGCCAATTTTCTTAAGTCCTTTATATGGGTCTATTCGTTCCACAACATTAATATTACATTTTTCCTTTTCAGAGCCTGTAAACATATCTATCTGTTTTTTTTTAGGAATATAGTTTGAGTTACTATCCTTTGTCCACAACATTAGTTCTACTTCCATAGCATGCCTCATAAGCGTTAATGCAGTAACAAAAAGAGAATCATCCATTTTTGTGATGTCCTCACTTATGGTATCAAGAAATTCTACTGGATTGTTCAACACATCATTCTTAAATATTTTATCGTAGCTCACATTGTTATCATCATAATATCCGTAAGGATTAAGTATCAAAAATGCGGGACTACCATTAAGCATTTCGTTTGATTCTAAAACAGACGGACGATCGTCCTCTTCATCTAAAGGATAATAAATATTTACATACCTATTCGCCCCTATTAAAATATCATGAAATTGCAATAAATAATAAGCTTTGCCACTAAGCAATGTTTCGCCTACATAAATACCCTTATATACTTTATCTCTCCCGGCGTATACAAACTCATTATCATGCCTTTGCCCATACATTTGTTCTCTAGCAAATGTCCTACTGTAGTAAAAGCCATCCATAAAGTAATATACAATAATAACTACAGCAAAATAAGCTAGAATAATTATTAAAACAATTTTCATTTTTTTAGATAATTTCATTTTTGAAACAATTTACAAAAAAACACCGTAACTAAGCTACGAAATTATCAAATTATTCATTTAAAAAAAGCTGAGTAAAATTAGTAACAATTACATTACACTCTTTTACTGCCAATTCTACTCCTCAAATTAAACTATACCAAACTCAATCGCAATATAGTTTTCATGTTCATTTTTTTACATTACCTTTAGACAAACAATATTTATAATGCATAAGTTTTACCTATTATTAATACCAATTCTACTTGTTTCATGCTCAAATCAAGATAAAGTTGAGCTAACTCAAGCTAAAAAAGGAATTATTGATTTAAGGGAATGGGATTTTGAGAATAGCCCACCTATAGCATTAGATGGCGAATGGGAATTTTATTGGGAGAATCTAATAATTTCCAAAGATTTAAATCCAGTTAATAATAATTATCAGAAAGAATATATACAAGTTCCTAAAAGCTGGGCTGGAACACAAATAAATGGTAAAACAATAAACCAATTTGGCTATGCCACTTACCGACTAAAAATACTTTTAAACAATAATGCACCAAAACGAATGGCGTTTACTACAATGTCCATTCCAACTGCTTCTAAAATTTTCCTTAACAACAAACTTATTGCTACACATGGCATTGTTGCCAAAACTGACAAGCAAACGAAACCTGGTTTTGTTACTAAACTAATTACTTTCGTGCCCAAAACAGACACCTTAGACTTAATTATTCAGGTTTCAAACTTCCAATTCTATAAGGCAGGTTTAGCATACAAAATAGAAATTGGTGAGCTTAGCATAACAAATCAAAATAGAACTAGGGCTTTTGGATTTAAACTTTTTATTCTAGGCGCCCTAATAATCATGGCATTCTTTTTCCTTGGCTTTTACATATACAGACCAATTGACAAATCCTCTCTATATTTTGGATTATTTACATTATCAGTAAGTTTATATTCATTTTTTGTTAGCATACCACACTTAGTCCTATTTGAAAGTCTTCCATTTGATTTTCAGACTAATATTATTAGATATACCTCCTATCTTTTCCCCATTTTAATGGTTCTATTTTTTAAAGAATCATTCCCACATGAACATAAAAAATGGTCGGTTTATATATTTGGCTCAACTTCTTTTATTCTAATACTACTAACCATAGTATTGCCAATCCCTATTAGTTCACCACTAATGAAAATTTTATGGTATACAATTATTTTATCATTGATATATATACTCTACCGAAACATAATAGCAATTATTAATAAACGTCTGGGTGCAAAAATCATTTTCACTGGTTTTATTGTTCTTTTTTTATGCATTACTAATGATGTCCTTCATCATGCACAAATTATTAGATCTGTAAATTTATTAGATGTAGGTTTAACTTCATTTATTGCAATAATGGCTTACTACTTATCGGCAAAGTTTGCTGCTGCATTTAATAAAAACGAAAAACTTTCCATTGAACTAAACGAGAGTAACAAAGAGCTTGAAAACAGAGTAATCGAAAGAACATCAGAGATTAATAGCCAAAAAGAAGAAATTTTAACCCAAACAGAGCAACTTAGAATAACCAACCAAAAGCTAATTGAACTAGATGGTTTTAAAAATAGTACAATACACATGATTGTTCACGATTTAAAAAACCCATTAAATGTAATATATAGCCTACCCGAAATACTTGAAGAAGGAGATAGCTTGGATATTATAAAAAAAGCTGGTCAACAAATGCTTCATCTTGTATCTAATATTCTGGATGTACAAAAATATGAGCAATCAAAAATGGAATTAAATATTCAAAATACTGATATTTCAAAAGTTGTAGATGAAGCTATTAACCAGACAAAATATTTAGTTGGAGAAAAAGGGATACATGTTATAAATGAGATTAGTGATGCGACAAATATTCCAATTGATAAGGAAGTTATAGAAAGAGTATTTGTAAACCTATTAAGCAATTCCATAAAATTTACTCCTCATAATGGAAGAATAACAATTGCATGTACGGATAAAAAAAATGAAATGCTTAAAATTTCTGTAGAAGATACAGGCGAAGGTATTCAGCCAGAAATGTTAGAGAATATATTTGACCAATATGTACAAGCTGTTGCAAAAAATTCGGGTCATGCAAGGTCAACAGGATTAGGATTAACATTCTGTAAATTAGCTATAGAATCGCATGAGGGTGAAATATGGGCCGAATCGCCAGCTAATAAAGGAGCAATATTTAATTTTACATTACCTTTAAAACAATAGTTAGTTAAGTTCAATGGTTCGGTAAGATTTACTAAATTTATTGTTTCAAAACTGTAGTCCGTTAGTTATAAACAACATAGTGAATAAAATAGAATTTAGTAAATCTATGGATTTCAGTAGTTTATAAAAATTTACCGAACTATTGTTAAGTTAAAAGTTTCGAGTGCTCAGTTTTAAGTTAAAATTCGGCCATGCTCAGTGAACAAGTTTTGCGCCAGCACAATAATAAATCAACAATAATCAATAAAAGTTATCAACAGTGCACAATTCCCCGTAAAACACTATCAATAAACAAACAAATACATCAAACTAAACAAAGAACTAAAAAAAGTATTGAAATTTAATAAAATAGTTATACTTTTGCATTCCAAATTGAGTGTATATTATTTTGTATTAACAAAAAACAGGTAAAAAAGTGAACACATTAAGTTACAAAACCGAATCGGCAAACAAGGCTACCGTTCATAAAGAGTGGTTAATAGTGGATGCAGAAAACGAGGTTTTAGGTCGCTTAGCCGCAAAAGTAGCATATATGTTACGAGGTAAGCACAAACCATCGTTTACTCCCCACGTAGATTGTGGCGACAACGTGATTGTCATCAACGCCGAAAAAGTGCGTCTTACAGGACTGAAGATGGCACAAAAAGAGTACAGAAGCCACACAGGCTATCCGGGCGGATTAAGAGTAAAAACTATTGAGCAAGTACTAGCAAAACACCCTGAACGTGTTATAGGTAATGCGGTTAAAGGAATGTTGCCTAAAAACAAATTAGGTAGTGCTATTTTGAAAAACATTAGAATTTATGCTGGCACAGAGCACGGTCAAGAAGCTCAAAAGCCTCGTGTAATTAAATTAGAAGACATTAAAGAATAAGCATGGAAGTTATAAACGCTGTAGGAAGAAGAAAAGCCGCTGTTGCCCGTGTTTACCTGAGCGAAGGTAAAGGAGATATTACAGTTAATGGAAAAAAGTTAAAAGACTTCATTACTGTAGCACAGCATTATAATTCAGTACTTGCACCTTTGCAACTAACTGAAAACATCGATAAATATGACATTAAAGTCAATGTTTATGGTGGAGGCGTAAAAGGCCAAGCAGGTGCCATTCAATTAGGCATTGCACGAGCACTAGTTAAAATTGATCCTGAATATAGAGCATTAATGAAACCATTTAAAATGCTCACACGCGATTCGAGAATTGTTGAGCGTAAAAAACCAGGACAACCAAAAGCACGTAAGAGATTCCAGTTTAGTAAACGTTAAACAACGATTTTACTGTATGGAATGTTTAGAATCTAAATTGCTAAGACTTTCGAGAGGAAACTACTTAGCAGTTGATGAGAAAGAAAGTAAACATTTTTAAAAAATTAGCATGTCAAGAGTAACATTTGAAGAATTATTAGATGCAGGTGCACATTTTGGTCACCTGAAAAGAAAATGGAATCCAGCTATGGCACCATATATTTATATGGAGCGTAATGGTATTCACATTATAGATTTACATAAAACTGTAGTTAAGTTAGACGAAGCAGCCCAAGCTATGAAACAAATAGCTAAATCGGGCAGAAAAATATTGTTTGTAGCTACAAAAAAACAAGCCAAAGATATTGTTGCAGAGACAGTAAACAAACTGGGTATGCCTTATATCACTGAAAGATGGTCGGGCGGAATGTTAACAAACTTTGCTACCATTCGTAGAGCCATTAAAAAAATGAATTTAATTGATAAAATGTCTGCCGATGGGACATTTGGTCATATTTCAAAACGAGAAAGACTTCAAATTACTCGTCAGCGCACAAAATTAGAGAAAAACTTAGGCTCAATTGCCGATTTAACTCGTTTGCCAGCTGCACTTTTTGTAGTTGATGTACAAAAAGAAAAAATTGCAGTAAGAGAAGCCAAACGTTTACATATACCTGTATTTGGAATAGTTGATACAAACTCAGACCCAAGCATTGATTTTGTAATTCCTGCTAACGACGATGCTACAAAATCTATCTCTTTAATTCTTGATAATATATCTAAAGCAGTACAAGAAGGATTAGAAGAAAGAAAAGTAGAGAAAGATAAAGAAGCCGTAGAGAAAGAAAAAAACAAATCTGCTAAAAAAGATGTTGCGCCTAAAAAGCCAAGTGCTCGTAAAGCACGTAAGCCAAGAACAGAAAGAGCTGAACCTGTAAGAAAAGTAGTTATTGAGAAAAAAGTAGTAGCTGAGAAAAAAGCAGAACCAGCAAAAAAGGCAGAACCAAAAACAGAGTCTGACAAGAAAGAAGATAACACTCAAAAATAAATAATTAGTAGCCTCACCTTTCAGAGGCTACTTTACAATAGTTCCCCGATGCTTGGGGCAGAGAGTTAAATATTTTTAAAACATTTAATGACAATTATTTGCAAAAATATACTCATTGAGCAGAACTGCTATATATTCAGTATTTTAACTTAAAACTTAGCACTCGAAACTTAAAACTTAACTGCCTGCCCCGAACATTGAGGAACTATTATATTACTAATGCGATAAAAAAATATAAAAATGGCTGATATAAAAGCTGCAGACGTAGCAAAACTTAGAAAAATGACTGGTGCAGGCATGATGGACTGTAAAAAAGCACTAATTGAATCTAAAGGCGATTTTGAACTTGCTATCGACACTCTTCGTAAAAAAGGACAAAAAGTAGCTGCCAAACGTGCAGATAGAGAAGCAAGCGAAGGTGCTGTAATTGCAAAAGTTTCTGCTGACAGTAAAAGTGGGGCATTAATTGTGTTAAACTGCGAAACTGATTTTGTTGCAAAAAATGATGATTTTATTAAATTTGCTAAAGAAATAGCTGATATAGCACTAGATACCAAACCATCGGATTTAAATGGTTTAAAAACTGCTTCGTATAAAAATAATACTTTAGAAACCGAAGTAACAACACAAACTGGTGTTATTGGCGAAAAAGTAGATTTATCTTTTTTTGCTGAATTAAAAGGCGAAAAAGTTGTTGCATATATTCACGCAGGAAATAAATTAGCCTCATTAGTTGCTTTTAATAAAGCTGAGGTAGCCGAGCAAGTAGGTAAGGATATAGCAATGCAAGTAGCTGCTATGAACCCAATTTCATTACAAGAAAAAGACGTTCCACAGGAAGTTATTGATAAAGAAATTGAAATTGGAAAAGAATTAGCAATGAACGAAGGCAAATCAGAAAAATTGGCTGACAGAATTGCTCGTGGTAAATTAAATAAATTCCTTAAAGATAGTACACTTTACAATCAACAATTTGTAAAAAATAGCAAAATTTCTATTAGTGAATATATCAAAGAATCAGACAAAGATTTAGAAATAGTTGGTTTCAAACGCTTTGCTTTAAGCAATTAACCAAAAATATTATAACTTTTAAAGCCGTTGAACTTGATTGTTTAACGGCTTTTTTTGTGCTAAAGTTGTAAGTTCGGGACTAACTCCCAACTCTAGGCACTGTAAACTATACCGAGTGTTTGTCCAGTGCAAAGCCTTCAAGGTTTTAAAAACCTTGAAGGCTTACAGTACTATCCAACAATTTTAAAAATAAACAATTATTTACTATCTTTAGCTTATGGAAAAAATAAGTCCGCAAAATAATTGGTTGGTAAAATTCAATCCTGAGGAATTGTTGGATGGTCAATTATTCTACATAATTGGTAATCAAATTCTTTTTGAACACAACAAGCAGCTTGTTGTAAGTCAAATTAGCAACAAAAAAGAATACACCAAAGACGATTACATGCTACTCCCCGAAGGAGCACCCTATCAATTAATTCACGGTAAACTCATATTTATGGCCTCAGCAAAAACAAATCACCAAATAATTTCAAATAATTTAAGTCTTGAAATTAGCATTCAAGTAAAAAAGCACAAACTAGGCGAAATACTAACCGCACCAATGGATGTTCATTTTGATAAAAAGAATATTTTCCAACCCGATTTATTATTTGTATCCATTAAACGCAAAGCCATAATTAAGGACTGGATTATGGGAGCACCAGATTTTGTAGTAGAAATACTATCTAAAAGCACCGAAAAACGAGACCGCAACCAAAAAATGCAGACTTACGGACAATATGAAGTGATAGAGTATTGGATTGTAAATCTAAGTGCCGAAAACATAGAAGTTTACCACAACAAAAACAAGGAAATGCAACT
>DAOVUO010000329.1 GCA_030632545.1 Bacteroidales bacterium | reverse complement strand
GAATCAGAAACAGAAGTTGAAAAGGATGAAAAGCCTGAAACAAACAAAAATACAGAAGAAAAGGAATAATTTTTAAAAAGAAGATGGTTTAAAATCAGCCTATTTTTTTTAGGCTGATTTTTTCAATTACCCCTAAAATTCTAAAACTTTCGGGAACCGAAATCAATAGTGTAAAGCATTGCTCATTGCCGACTGGCTAAGGAATCAATGCATTAAAATATTGACAAACAGACTGTTGCACAAACGAACACTCGAATATATTCGGGTGTTATTGTAATACTAGCCTTTTCAGGCTGATTCTCAATTATTTTTAATTCGTAACATAGAATTTGCTAAAATTGTTTGTCCAATTCCTCTGGCAAGTAAAAATAATAATAGAGCTAGCCATATACTATGATTTTCAAGATTTAGAATTTTGAAAAAAATAAAATATAATGGAAAAAAGACTGCTAATGTGGCAATTATCATTGTGTTTCTCATTTCTTTAGAAGCAGTAGCACCAATAAAAATTCCATCCCAAATAAATGATGCAAAGCTAAATATCGGAATAAGAGCAATATAGATTAAATATTCTTGAGAGGCTTCAATAAGGTGTGTTTTGTTGGTTAATAATCCTAAGAAAAAATTTGAAAAAAATAAATATATAAAACTGAAAACAAGACTTACAATAAAGCCCCATTTGAAAAGTTTTTTTATTAGAACAGTCAAATCCTTTCTAGCATTTTGTCCAATAAGTTTTCCCACTAAAGCTTCTGCGGCATAAGCAAATCCATCTTCGAAAAATGAAAAAAACATAAAAAATTGTAGTAAAAGAGTATTAATAGCAAGAATTTCGTTTGTTTGAGCCGCAGAACTTGAAGTAAAAAATGTAAAAACTGCTATTAAACAAAGTGTACGTATAAAAATATCTTTATTTAGTTTAATAAAATTAGCAATTTCACTTTTTTGAATAAAATTTTTTATACTAATAGAAAATTTTAAATGTGAGTTAAAATTTTTATACATAAAATATATGGCCATGATTAAGCTGGAATACTGTGCTATTACAGTTCCATAAGCAACACCATTGGAATTCATGTCAAATCCATATACAAAAATAAGATTAGCAATTGTATTGATTATATTTCCGCTAATAGCTATTATCATAGGAATTTTGGCATTTTGCATACCTAAAAACCAGCCGTAAAAAACATATAGTCCTAAAGTGGCTGGTGCTGCCCATATTCGAATGTAAAAATATTCTAAGGCTAATTTCTCTACCCCCACTGTCCCTTCAATCAAAAAAAAAGTGAGCTTAGCTATTGGCCATTGCAAAATTATTAGACTAATTGAAATGACTAAGCTTAAAAAAAGTCCCTGAACGATTATTTTTTGCTGATTAATATGTTTTTTTTGTCCATAAGCCTGTGCAGATAAGCCACTAGTCCCCATCCGCAAGAAACCAAAACTCCAATAAATAAAATTAAAAATCATTGTTCCTATAGCTATCGCACCAATGTATATATCTGTTTCAAGGTGTCCTACTATTGCCAAATCAATCATTCCAAGCAAAGGAATACTAATATTGCTAATAATATTTGGTGTGGCTAAACGTATAATATCCTTATCTATAGACGATTTAAATTTTAGTTGGTTTATTAGCATCATAATGGAAGTTTATTCACCAAAAAAAGCTTTTTAGTAGTTTTTTACCACTAAAAAGCTTTTTTTGGGCATTGAAAATTATACCCAAGGGCCATGAAATTTCACAATTGATAAAAGTGTATCGGCATAAATAATTCAGCTTCAATAATTATGCATTATTTTCATGTTTATTATAAAGTAGTGCAAATTTATCTTTAAGTTTTTGTCTTTCTTGTTTTAAGTTTTCCACAATTTTCTTATTGAATAAAAAACGCCATTGTCCAATTACTTTTGGCACACTTTTTCTATACCAAAAACTGAACTGTACTAATGGTGTAAGTCCAACTAAATAGACCCATTTTACCCACCAAATATCTACGAATATCCAAAGTAAGGCGAAAATAATTAAACCATATATATTTCCAAATATAAGGCTAACCGCAAACCTGACACTGCTATGCCATTGAGGGTCTTTGAATTTAGGGGCTATTGCTTCTGGCGCAAGAAATGGTATCATAAAAAATATAAGCCCCACAGCAAAAATTGGAAATAATATTATACCTAATAATGTTTTTAATACTAATGAAAAAGGCGAAAATGGTTTATCAAATAGCCAGTCTTTTAGCTTGTTTTTTTTCAATTTCTGAAAATAAAGCTGAGTTTCTGAATCTAAATTCTGTATTGTTTCAGGCTTTTCATCATATTCCTTATCTAACACACGAATAATCGCTTTATCAGCTTTAAATTTAGCTAAAAGAGAGTTGTCTGTGCTCGATTTTTGACATTCTTTCGTCTGATTATCAAACAATTCACGTGCAGATTCAAAAAACGTATAATGCTCCTGATTTTTAATATGAATGGCAAGTCTTTCCATTTCATCCCCTAAGTCCTTTCTGATTATTTGCATAGCCTTTTGCGGACTTTCAGCATAGTCTTTTTTGTATTTTGATACATTTATAGGAGTTCCATATTGAATAAGTAAATTTGATTTATACGGAAAATAATTACTATAAATAATACCAGCGGGATAAATAATTGTGTCTAATGTAAAATTATTTTTTTCTTCAGCTGCAAAAGCAATTCTAAAAATTCCTTTTTTAATTGGTATAAGTGTTCTTTTAGGACTGTGGGCAGCTTCTGGAAAAACAATAAGTGTTTTCTTTTTTTCTAGTATATCAACACTTTTTTTGAAAATTTTATCATTTAGAGCTAATTTTGCCTTGCCATCTCTAATCCTATATATTGGTAATATTTTAATAAAAAGTAAAAATTTGACTATTAGCGGATGAGTAAAAATGTCGGAACGAGCAACAAATACTGGCTGATCTCTTCTTGTGCCTAAAATTGCCATTGGATCCATTAAGGCATTTTGATGATTTGGTGCTAATATTCGTGGCTTATTAAAATCGATTTTATCTAATCCGTAAACTTCAATTTTATTATAAAATATAGTATTATGCCAAAAATCTACATACAATTTGAGCGTTCCATAAACTATACTTTTTTGTTCAACTTTTGATATATCCATTAGTTTTGAAGTTTTCTATATGAAAAAAACATGGCTACGAGCATGCCCGATAATATTGTCCAAACACCCCACCAAGCAGCAATTGTTGCCATGCCGCCAGCACCATTGAATAATTTAGGATTAAATATAAGGGCTAATGCTAAAGCCGCATTTTGTATGCCTGTTTCAAGTGTTACTGTTCTAACGTTAATTCTGCTTAATTTAAAAGACCGTCCCATAATATAGCCAACACCATAGCTTAAACTACTATGTAACAGTACTAGTAAAAATATTAGATGCAAGTAATCAAAAAGATTTTCGGAATTTCTACTTATTGCAATAATAACAATTACAGCAAAAACTAGCATTGATATTCTTCTGACTGTAGGACCTACTTTTTCGGCAAAACCTGGAAATTTTTTAGCAATAAATAAACCTATAACTAAAGGAATAACCATTATTAAAATGATAGTTTGGAGCATTTGAAAAAAATCAATTTCTACAGATGTCATTATTTCGTGTTTTCTGGCTGATATTTTAAGAAACCAACTACCGTATAATGCAAAATTTAGTGGAGTAATTATCCATGATACAAGCGTGGCAAATATGGTTAAACTAACAGATAACTCTACGTTTGATTTTGAGTAAGAGCTCATAAAATTACTTACATTACCTCCTGGCACGCAAGCAACCAAAAGCATACCTAATGCTACACTAGCAGGCAAAGGAAGTGAAATTATTAATATAAAAGTAATTAGTGGAAGAGCAACAAATTGCGATAAAACACCTATTATAAAAGGTCTTGGATTTTTAAATAAAACTGAGAAATTCTGGAGTTTTATATTTAAAGCCACGCCAACCATTATTAAACCAATCGCAATATTTAAAGTTAGCATTGATCGTGTATTAAAATCTACACTAACTGACTCAAGTACTAGTAGCTTTTCGTACATAAAATTAGATTTTGACTGAAAAATTTATAGAATTTGTG
>DAOVUO010000508.1 GCA_030632545.1 Bacteroidales bacterium | reverse complement strand
GAACATTTAATTCGAGTGGCTCGGCAAAGTTATCAAAATACCAAAGTTTTATTACATTGTCTTTGGTCGAATCAGGGTTTATATACAATTGATATTCCTAAAAAATTGATTAAACCCAGCCCTAAATCCAAACCGCAATTTCTATGGCAAAATGCTGCGGTAAATGCTATCAAAACTATTGAACAAAGTAGTAGTTTTGGCTTTTTTGGAGTAGTTATGGCAAAGACTGGAACTGGGAAAACTCGGCTCAATGCCAAATTATTGGCTACTTTTGGACAACCGTTACGTTTTACTACTTTATTGGGATTGCGGACTTTAACTTTACAAACTTTAGATGAGTATAAAAATGACCTTGATATAAAAACTGGTATTGTTGGAATTATTGGTGATTATGCAACTTTGGCTTTACATAAGGCACATAGTAATGAAGACAAGAAACTTGATGAAAATCAGGAAGATGATGAAATAGATTTAGAAACTAGCAATCTGCAAGAATTTTATAATAGTGAAGCTGAATTATTGCATGTAACTAAACTCGAACAGTTGCAAGTTGATACTGATTTTCCACAAGAGTTATGTTTTAGTAGTCAGCGTGATAGGAAATTGGATAAAATTAGTCAAGCTCCAGTGGTGGTTGCGACTATTGATTATTTGATTAATGGCATAAATGTTTGGAAATCTTCTAAAACTCGTTATTTGACTAGGTTGATGACTTCTGATTTGATTATTGATGAAATTGATAGTTATCAGCAAGATGATTTAATTTCAATTCATAAGCTTTGTTATTTAACTGGGTTTTATGGCAAAAAATTAATTATTTCTTCGGCTACGATACCAGATGTTTTAATTAGCACTTTATACAACGCTTATCAAACTGGTTATCAACGTTTTGCTAAATTTAGTGATAAGCCAAATAAAATTTATGTCGGGCTTTTTAGCCATCACGATAAGTTGAACAAAATTTATTCTAATGAAAATTCAATTGATGATGAAATAAGGCAATATATTCAAGAACTTTATTATGCAATTGACTCTGAACCAGTCAAACGTAAAGCGACTATGTTGGATATTGGGGATTATTTGCATAGTGAAACTCATCCGCCTGAATTTTATAATCAATTGATTGAATCTATGCGGGAATGTCATCAGAATAATCATACTGTGATTGACGGAATTAAGGTTTCAACTGGTTTAGTTAAATTTAGCAATACGGTGGATTGTTTTGAAGTTGCAAGATTTCTGTTGAATCTGCCAGAGCTTGAAGAGAAATTACAAGCGGTTATCAAAATTGAGTGTTATCATGCTCGGCATTTTCCGATTAAACGAGCTTATGTGGAACAGCAGTTAAATCAATTGCTTAATAGAAAAAGTGCTAAAGATTTCAAGAGTAATCAATTAGTTAAAGCTGCTATGGAACATGCTAAAGACAATAATTATACTAATGTGATATTATTGGTTGTTAGCACTACGATTATTGAAATTGGGCGGGATTTTGATTTTGACTGGGGTATTGTGGAGCCAGCTTCGCATTGGTCAATTGTGCAAACTGCTGGGCGTATTTTGCGGCATCGGGAGCAGTATGATAAAAATAATATGGTAATATTTAGTCATAGTTTGAAAGCGGTGCGTAAATCTAAAGAAGTGGATTGTTATTATCGTTATCCTGGTCCTGAAGATGATAAAAATGATAAAAATAAGCTTAATTCAGATGAAAAAGAGCAAAATATTAAGCAATTATTTGATTTTGATAAGTTGTCAGAAAAAATTGATAGTCGGGTTACTTTAAAAGGTGAAGCTGTTGATGTTAGTTCAGCGATAAAGCGTATTGAAAATAAGCAGATTCAGAGTTTGAGAGCTGATAAGAAAATATTATTCAGTTTTAATAGTTATTTGAATAATGCGACTGAGTATTTAACCACTGCAAATAGTGATGCACATCCATTTCGTAAATCTTTAATAAAAGAAAGTACATACAAACAAGATGAATATGGAAATTGGCGTAAGCGTGATGCAAAGACTTATAAGTTTGCTGACGAAAATTGTAATCACGAATTTAATGATGAAGTTGATATAAAACATACAGAGCGTTTGTTGATAAAAGATACTCTCGAAGAGATTGAGGAAATGTATAAAGAAAAATTTGATATTGAGTTTAGTCGTGAGATTAGCATTCCTGATAAAAAAACGAAAAAATACAATGAATTTTTGGGTGTTTTGTAACTACTTGAATATAAACGGAAAAATGTATAGTAAAAAAATATTGTATTTTTGTTGTTTTTTAGAAAAACTTGTGTTAGAATAAGTCGTTGGTTAAAATTTAGTACAGGGTTTAGGGCGATGTAGCCCATTGAAACCATTTTTCAGTATAATCTCACTTTTAAGCGTTAGTTTAGGGCGATGTAGCCCATTGAAACCCCTTTAGATGTTAAAATTTCAACAGCTTTTAAGTTTAGGGCGATGTAGCCCATTGAAACCCAGTTG
>DAOVUO010000196.1 GCA_030632545.1 Bacteroidales bacterium | reverse complement strand
GCGTTTTTTTCTTTTCTTGCGATACATACAAAATCACCAGGCTCACCAGCTAGTACTTTTGTTATTTGCCAATCAACTGCAACATCTCTAATAAACTGAAAAGCAGGCTGATTATCGTAATTTTCCAATAAATCTGCAGCCATTTGAATTGGACTGTAAATCACAACATAAAGAGCTAATTGTTGTGCTAATGTAGTATTTACCTGATTATGTTCCTTGTAAGGTTTAAGTTTTATATTAAAAATACCAGGTGTATAATCAATAGGCCCTGCCAACATTCTTGTAAAAGCTACAATAGTCAAATGTTCTGGTGGATTTCCCCCATCAGATGCCCATGCGTTAAATTCTTGTCCACGTAAACCTTCTCTTGAGATTACGTTAGGGTATGTTCTTCTAATTCCTGTTGCTTTAATTGGCTCATGTATATTTACAGCAACTTGATATTTTGCAGCGGTTTCAATTGTTTTCCTATAATGATTTACCATCCATTGCCCGTGATGATATTCACCTTTTGGGATTATTTTGCCTACATAACCTGTCTTAACTGAATGAATACCTAGCTTTTGCATTAGTGCATAGGCAGTGTCAAGTTGTTTTTCATACGTTCGAGGAGCGGCCGAAGTTTCGTGATGCATAATGATATCAACACCTTTGTTTTTTCCATAACGAACCACTTCTTCTATATCATAATCGGGGTATGGGCTAACAAAATCAAAAACACCTTCGCGCTCTTCAAAACCAATCCAATGTTCCCATCCTGTATTCCAACCCTCAATAAGTACGGCATTAATGTTGTTTTGGGCAGAAAAGTCAATAAATTTTTTAGCATTTTCAGTGGTTGCACCATGCCTCCCATGAGGTTTATTGCCAGTAGAAGTATTCATATCTTGTAATGTAGAATAATCCCAAGTTGATTTGCCAACATGCATTTCCCACCAAATTCCAGTATATTTTGTTGGTTTAAACCAATCAATATTCCCAAGTTTATTAGGCTCGTTTAGATTTGTAATTAAGTTTGATTCAATTAGTTGAGTTGCTTTGTCTGCAATTTGTATAGTTCGCCACGGAGTATTAAATGGAATAGGAATTTTAGCTGCATAGCCTAATTTATCAGAAGCAACAAGCTTAGATTTCATTGATAAATTGATGGTATCGACAAGTAAAGTCATTCCTGCGTAATTTGTAAGATTAGCTTCATGAAAACTGAGATAAAGCCCTTCGCTTGTTTTCATTGTAACTGGAGTGTTTACAGCATTATACGGAATATAACTTTGTGCCAAAGAGGTATTATTGCGATAAACGATAGCATTTACTTTATTAAAATTTGTTGTATTATATAAATGTTCGTAAATATCCCAATCGCCTGGTATCCACCATGTTTTATGATTTCCTGTTAGATTAAATTCTGTATTTTCGTTAATAATAATCAATTCCGTTAGATTTGACTGCTCAGGAAATTCATACCGAAATGCGATTCCATCGTTGTATGCTTTAAATCTGATATTTATCTTTGTATACGGTATGTCCTTTTTTTGTAATTCTATAAAAAGCTCATTGTATTTGTTTTTTACTTCTAGTTGCTCTCCCCACTGCATTTCCCACGTTTCTTCAAAATTGGAAGTTTTGGATGCTAAAAGTTTAAAATCTGAATTTAGGCTAATGCCATCATTAAAGTCAAACCCAAGTTTTGAGGGCTTTATTACAATTGTATTGTTGTGCGAAACACTATATTCAATCTCACCCTTTTTGTTTATGCCGATTTCAATTTTATTGATTTCATTTGGTGATAATATTAGAAACTCGTTTTTATTATTCTTACACGCATTTAAAACTAATATGCCAATGATTAGGAGAATAATGTTTCTCATAAATATAAATTTATTAAGTGTAATTGCAAGATATCCAGTATTTTAGCTTAAAGCTTAACTAAGTATTATACAGTGTATTTGAGTATAAACACAACGCAAATGGAAAACACTAAGACTAGTAATTGATAATCAGAAAAACTATTCTTCAAATAGTTCATCATCATCAAAAAAATCTTCATCAAAATCATAAATTTGATCCTCGAGATCGCACATTTTAATTGCTGTTATGGCCGCTTCAACGCCTTTGTTACCGTGCTTTCCACCTGCTCTATCTTGTGCTTGTTCTAATGTTTCGGTTGTAAGTAAGCCAAAAATTACTGGAAGATTGAACTTTAGATTTAAATCTACAATTCCTTTTGTAACACCCTGACAAACATAATCAAAATGTGGTGTTTCACCTTTTATTACACATCCAAGAATTATAACTGCGTCAACATCAGTTTTTTGTATTAACAGTTGTGCGCCCATAGGTAGTTCAAAACTTCCTGGAACATAAATTTTTTTGATATTTTCATCTGTTGCACCATTTTCAACGAGAGTATTATAGGCTCCTTCGTAAAGTGCTTCTGTAATATCATTGTGCCATTCAGAAACTACAATTCCAAATTCCATATCAGTTGCGTCTGGTACTTGGCTTTTGTCAAATTCTGACAGATTTTTTAAGTTTGAAGACATTTTTTAAGTTTTATTTTCAAAAGTACAAAAAAAGTCCCATAAGTTTAGATAAACAAATGGGACAATATTATTTTAAATAAAATTTAACTACATTAATCTGTTCAATAGGGTATGTGAAAACTAAATCAAACTTACCATATTTCCATGTTAGTACAACAATTTGTATTACCTTAAATCTGCAAGCTGAATGGGATGCTCTTGTAACTATGTTTGCAGATTTATGGTATTATAAGATTAATTAACGCCTAATTTTATTTCAACACGTGTTATATATTTTTCGATACTTCTAGCTTCTGCTGAATTATGAAATTTTTTATCAATATTCTCAAAGGCATCAAGTGCTTTTTTTAACTGTCCCAATTCTTCAAGTACTTTTCCTGCTTTAAACAAAAAATAAGGGGTAGTAAAAGAATTTTCAGATACATTTGCAGCATCTAAATAATAGTCCGCAGCTTCATCAAGGTTTCCTAATTCACAATAAGCATCACCAATTGCCCCTTTAGATATAGGATTAACCATTGCATCATTAGCATCAAAATTTTCTAACAAATCTATAGCTTGTTGGAATTGGCCTAGTTTTAGATTTGAAATACCTGCATAATAATGAGCTAGATTTCCTGAAAGAGTACCGCCATAATTATCAATAATTTGATTGAAACCTAGGTAGTTTCCGTCACCATTTAGTGCTAGTTGAAACGAATCTACTTCAAAATAACGCTCAGCCATAAACATTTGCGATTGAGCTTCTTGTTCGTTTGGAAGTGCAATATAGCGGTCGTATGCTAAATATCCAGCAACAATTGCTATTACAATTACCACAACAGTACTTAGTGTGTTTTGATTCTTTTGGATAAACTGCTCTGTTCTGGTTAGACTTTCTTCAACTGCCTGAAAACTATCGTCTTGTTTGTAATGTTTCTTCTTTGTCATTTTTATTTTTTTTATCTTCTGCTTTATCTTTCTAAATTTGTATTCAATCAAACATTAGAAATTATCATGCAAAAGTAATTTTTTTGTGAAAAAGGAAAAACTTTTGTTTTAGTTTTTTATTTGTAACTGATTTCTGTTTATAAAATAATTATTTTTGAGAGATGTATTTAAAGGAGTTGCATGTAGTACAATATAAGAATTACAAGGAGTTATCATTAAATTTTTCTCCTAAAATAAATTATTTAGTTGGAAATAATGGTGCTGGAAAAACAAATATTCTTGATGCTGTTTATTATATGGCAATGACAAAAAGCTATTTTAATACACTCGACTCGCAAAATATAAGACATAGTAATGATTTTTTCGTTATTCAGGGAATATTTGCACAGGCAGATTTGGAGGAAAATATCTATTGTGCATTTAAAAAAGGACAAAAGAAAAAAATTAAGCGTAATGATAATGAATATACAAAAATTGCGGAACATATTGGCTTAATTCCAATAGTTATGGTGTCGCCTTCCGATGGTATGCTTATTAGTGGTAGCGGTGATGAACGTCGTAGGTATATGGATAGTGTAATTTCTCAGTTTAATCGTAATTATTTATTTGCACTAATTAATTATAATAAAGCATTACAACAACGAAATGCATGGTTAAAAGATGCTGGCAGAATGGCTTATCATGATCGTACACTTTTGGATGCCTTGAATAGGCAATTAGTAAAGTGGGGTGAAGAAATATTTTTGGAGCGGAATAAGTTTATTTTAGAGTTAGAACCTATTTTTAATAAATATTACGAACAAATATCTGGTGGTTTAGAAAATGTACGGTTGAAGTATAAAAGTCAGTTGCAAGAGGATAAATTTGATAATCTTTTAATGGCAAATTTTGATAAAGATTCAAAATTGCAGCATACAAGCGTTGGTATCCACCGAGATGATGTACAGTTAAATTTGGGCGAATATCCAATAAAGCGCATTGGTTCGCAAGGACAACAAAAGAGTTTTTTGGTTGCATTAAAATTTGCACAGTTTGATTTTTTTCACCAAGTTCATTCACGTCGACCAGTATTATTGCTAGATGATATTTTTGATAAGCTTGATTTTAATCGAGTAAAGAATATTATTCATCTTGTTGCCGAAAATCATTTTGGTCAAATATTTATTAGTGATACTGATAAAAATCGTGCATTAGATGTGCTTTCTGAAGTGCATCAGGAAAACAAAATATTTTATATTTCTAATAATCAAGCTACAGAGGGATGAGACATAACAAAACTCAATCAATAGGAGAAGTACTTAAATTATATGTAAAAGCATTTAGGATTGAAGATAAATTGTCCGAAGTCCAAATTATAAAGTATTGGAAAGAAATTGTTGGTCTGCATATAAATGCATATACAACCGATCTAAAGATTTATAATAAGGTTTTGTTTGTTTATACAAAATCATCAGTTATGCGTAATGAGCTTAATTTTAGAAAGGAAGAGTATAAAAAGCTTTTATGGGAGAAGGTTGGAAAGGATTATATTACAGATATAATTTTTAGGTAATACTCACTTAATTAGTTAAGTTTTAAGTTTCGAGTGCTAAGTTTTAAGTTAAAATGTGTGTGTCAAGCAAAACTTGTGCGTGAAGTGAAAACTTTGTCAAAGTTGATTTAAATAGCTAAGAATAAATGACTTATGCTGTGATTTTTAGCAGAAAATTTTGACAAAGTTGGAAGAACCTGTGCGTCAAACAAAACTTTGTCAAAGTTCTTTTAAATGACTGATAATGTTTAGTTTATGCTGTGATTTTAGCGCAAACCTTTGACAAAGTTGGAAGAACCTGTGCGTCAAACAAAACTTTGTCAAAGTTGATTTAAATGACTGGTAATGTTTAGTTTATACTGTGATTTTAGCGCAAACCTTTGCCAAAGTTGGAGAGCTTGTGCGTCAAACAAAATTTTGTCAAAGTTCTTTTAAATGACTGATAATGTTTAGTTTATACAGTGATTTTAGCGCAAACCTTTGCCAAAGTTGGAGAGCTTGTGCGTCAAACAAAACTTTGTCAAAGTTGATTTAAATGACTGAAAATGTTTAGTTTATACTGTGATTTTAGCGCAAAACTTTGATAAAGTTGGAGAAGGACTTATGTGTCAAACAAATATCCGAAAAACTAAGGTTTTATAGTTTTTCGGATATTATGTTTATCTATATAAAATTTATGCTATCTATCTTCCCATTCGGTCATAAGTTTTTTTGCACTTGGGAAAAATAAATAAATTAGCAATCCTGTTGACAATAATGGT
>DAOVUO010000328.1 GCA_030632545.1 Bacteroidales bacterium | reverse complement strand
CTCACAAAATTTTAATACCGAATTAAAAATTGTTATTTAAAAATGACATATTCTTGTACTAAAAGTCTTTCGACCCTGAGAATCGGAATTTCATATATTCAACATAACTTGTACAAACATCGAGATACAAATACAATTTGTTACAGAGTATTTAGTTAATACTTCGTTAAATTTTTATAAACTACTGAAATACATAGATTTACTAAATTCCATTTTATTTACTATGTTGTTTATAACTAGCGGAATACAGTTTTGAAACAGTAAATTTAGTAAATCTTACCGAACCATTGTTTAGTGTAAACACAAGACTAATAACTGACATTCAGTAAATTAAAAGCAAAGCACATTTTATTTTTAAATTTTTCAGACAAGCATAAACTATAATAGAGCATTTTACAGGCTAAAAAAAACATTTAATTGATTAAGTATTATTTTGTAACTTTAGGCTAATAAATTTACAAAAAACGAAATTTCAAGATCATGAAAAAAATTCTTAGTATTTTTCTTGCCATTATTATTATTTCGCCAATTATAGCACAGGAAAAAACAGAAGCTCCTAAAGGAATAGACGCTTTTATTATAGGAGCTGGTGTTGGTGGAGGTGCTGTAGTAAGCAGCAATATTGTAAATTCTGGTGCCGTAATCCCTACCCATTTTGATATGATTGTTAAAATGCGCCACCACAGATTAGGATTTGGATTCGGCACAGACCGTTACTTAACACCAGAAAATTTAGCAAGATTAGTGCTAGGTCAAACATCTAATGTAACAAAAGGTTATTTAATGTATGATTGGATGCTATTCAGATACAGCCCAATAAACTTAGGGTTAGGTGCTAAAATAGGATCATTTGGCAACAGTAAAGATAGCACACAAGTAGACACATCTGCCACTTTTGGCAGTATAGGTGTAATTGCTGAATTTGGCAGCCGAAAATTTAGCATATATGTTCGTCCAGAATTGGAGTACAAATCTTACGGTAAAGGATCTTTACATAAAGAAATATCGGCTATAGCAAACATAGGCATCCGTTTTAAATTTATGACAGATCAAGAAAAAGCTCGCCTTGCCGCTAAAAAAAATAGGAGCAAAAGAAAAAGCAAATAATAATAATATCAATAGTCAAAATTACTTGCAAATTTTGACTATTGATATTATTTACTGTAAAAAAATTATGTATACTACTTTACGAAGTTAATCTTAATTGATTACTAGCGGATTAATTCCTTTTTGAGACTTATTTGACAAAAAAATTAGTAGAAAGTAGAAAGAAAAGCATTGTTTACATCCGTATTATAATCGGAAATACTGCTAGTTTTGATTTTAAAATGCTATAACAAAAGCTCTTTCTTCTTAATACTTAATTCTTTAGATTTTAGTCTCATAACAAAACAGACAAACAGGCTATCCATTAGAGACTTATAGCTTAGCAAAGGAGAGGTAATAAAAACAAAGTATAATGATTCCCCGATGTTTGGGAAACCATTCAAAGTAAATTATTACACTATAATTCGTTTAATTTGAGCATTTAAAACAAGCTACAGCACATTCATTAATTGCTCTTTAATCTTTTCGAGCTCATCTTTCATTTGCACTACAATCTTTTGAATTTCAACATGAGAGGCCTTAGACCCAATTGTATTTATTTCTCTACCTAACTCTTGAGAGATAAAACCAAGTTTTTTTCCTGAAGATTCATTTTCTTCGGCTGTTTTATTAAAATAATCAAGATGATTTACCAAACGCACTTTTTCTTCAGTTATATCTAACTTTTCGAGATAATAAATAAGTTCCTGCTCCAAACGGTTTTCATCAATATTCTCAACCTTATTAAATTCACCTAAATTTTTCAACAAACGCTCACGGATTATTTTAATTCTTTCTGTCTCAAAAGCAGGGATTTCAGAAAGCAATTCCCCAATTTTTTTTACACGAAATAAAATATCACTTCCGATTGCTGCTCCTTCTTGAATTCTATACTCATCTAAATGTTTAACTGCCTCCTTAATTTCTTTAAAAACAGCATTCCATTCTAATTCATCAAACGCTTCAACAGCAGGCTTAAGAATATCTGGCATTCTCATTACAGTTCGAAATAAATTATTGTCATCTATATCCAATTCAGCTTTTCCACTCATTGACTTTAATTGAATTAAATAATCTGCAAATAACTCTTTATTTATAATATTCACTTTATCACTTGCATCATTTTCCATACGAATTGATATTTCTATTTTCCCACGTACCAAATTTGCTGAGATAAAATTTCGCAATAAAATTTCCTTTTCCTTAAACAAAACAGGGATACGAGCATATATATCTGACTGTTTACTATTTAAAGATTTAATTTCAATTGAATATTTTCTATTATTATACTCACAATTCGATTTTCCAAACCCTGTCATTGATTTAATCATACCAAAATTCTTTTTAGATTAGCACAAAAATAATAAAATAAACGAATCGATGATAAAAGCACTTATTTTTGATATGGATGGAGTAATTTTAGACTCTGAACCATTTTGGCGATTAGCAGAAATTAAAATATTTAATTCATACAATATTCCAATGACAGAAAAAATGTGTCGCTCTGTAATGGGCTTACGCATAGACGATGTTGTGAATTTATGGTTGAAAAAATATAGTACAGAACATTTGGACTCTACTAAAATTCAGCACGAAATTATAAACGAAGTAAAAAATCTAATCCAAGCTAAAGGAAAACTTTTACCAGGCGTTAAAGAATTGATGCAAAAAGCGAAAAAAAAACAAATAAACGTAGCTATCGCTTCATCTTCCTATAAAATACTGATTGAAACCGTAATTGAAAAATTTAAATTAAAAGAATATATTGATGTTTGGTTAAGCTCAGAAGATGAAGAATATGGAAAACCACATCCAGCAGTGTATTTAAGTACAGCAAAAAAAATAAAAATTAAACCAACTGACTGCTTAGTAATTGAAGATTCATATAACGGATTAATTGCGGCGATTGCAGCAAGAATGAAAACTTTAATAGTTCCAGATTCAGAAAACTACTATGAAAAACGATTTATTATTGCTGATATTAAACTAAAATCTTTAACTGAATTTAATGAAAAGCACTTAGAATAATCACAAAATATCAGATAAATAATATTGAAATAGACTACTCACCAAATATTCTGACAAAACTTAAAACAGAGAACAAAAGCAGCTCTTTTAATTTCGTAATTAATGGATAATAGTTAAGTTTCAAGTGCCAAGTTTTAAGTTAAAAGTTTGACTTTTGATCATAAAACTGAATTCATTAATAATTTGGGATGGCACTAATAATAAGCTTATCCATTATTTATAAATTCTAAAAAAATTAAATACTCAAGCTATGGCTTTAATATTTTTGTTATAAATAATCAACCAAATTTTCAAATTTCATTCCTCGAGAAGCTTTAAGTAAAATTATTTTTTCATCTAGTTTATTTTTTTTAAACCAACTAATTAAGTTATCACAATTTTCAAAAAACAAAAAATCAGCATGTTGATGATTAATAAACTCTTTTCCAACGAATATATATTGAATTGAATTATCTTTTTCAGCTAATTTAACTATATTATTATGCTCATCGCTGCTAAATTTACCTAATTCAAACATATCACCTAAAATAGCAATCTTTTTTTTATCACTAATAATTTGACTAAAATTTATTAATGCTTTGCTCATACTTACAGGATTTGCATTATAAGCATCAATAATAAGTGTATTTCGCTTAGTTTTAAACAATTGCGAACGTTTATTTTCTGGCAAATACGCCTCAAGTGCTAAATTAATAGATTTACTAGGAAGCTCAAAATACTTTGCTATAGCGATAGCTGCCAAAGCATTACTTAAATTAAAACTTCCAACTAATTGTGTATGTACGACATGCCAATTATTACTTTGTTTAGACTTCCATTTAAAATCTAAAAAAAATGACTCAAGCCTTTGTTCTACAACCGCAAATATACTACTGTTTTTAGCACCATAAGATATTGCTTTCAACTTACGAGGGATTAGTTCACTAATAAGTTTATCAGCTTGATTATAAAAAATTACAGATGAAGGATTATTTGATTCTAAAAATCTAAAAAGTTCAGTTTTAGTTCTTTTTACACCCT
>DAOVUO010000076.1 GCA_030632545.1 Bacteroidales bacterium | reverse complement strand
TTATTGAACATCAAACATATATACGAAGTCCAAATTAAAAGTTGATTAAAATAGTAATAATTACTTTTATCTTAAGTTTGTATGGTTTAACTTATAAACAAATAAACAGTTAAGCAGATATTAAAGAATATTATGTTTAATCACTGTTTTCATATTTTAAATTAGTTACTCACTAAATTGGCAGTAGAACCAACGAATAATATATTTTCTGTTATACGTTTTTTCATTTTCCAAAACGTATAACAGAATATACAAAGTGATTATTTTACAACGCCAAATCCAAGGTGTTTGCCTTCAGATTTTTTATCAAAGTTTTCCTTATTATAATTAAATAGTTCAGCTAAAGTAATTGGCTGCTTAACGTCCATATCAATTCCACTTTTTTTAGCTAATACTTCTGCTTTTTTCACATTCAAGGGTTCAAATTCGTAGCGTGCAATCAAACGGCCTTTACGAAGAATTGCAGGTTCTATTTTCTTTAAATCAGCATTAAATGTACAAATTAGTTTAATGGCCAAAGCATCTGATAGCAATCCATCGCCTAAGTTTAGTAGATTTACAAGAGCTTCGTTTCTATTTCCCATTGAGCGAGGACGTAAAATATCTTCGCAATCTTCTAGCACCAATACACTATTTTCGTAATTAGACAAAAAAGGCATAAACTCAGGCGAACTAAGCTCGTGTACCATATAGTTTGGCATGAAAATAAAGCGGTTTTTACTATTTTGCATTAAATAACGAATATAAGTAGATTTTCCTGTTCCGTATTTTCCATGGAGCATTACAATGCCATTTTGTTTTTTTTCTTGTACAAATTCGTGTATGCGCTTATTTACCTTTGAAAAATCATCGTTGTAAAGCTCTTCAATATTGATTTCATGCTTATCTATTTTGAATTTTTTAAGCTCAAAACCATATTCTGAACGACGTGAACGAGCTACCATATAAAACTTATTCTTGTGCTTTGCTTTTGGTTTTCTTTCTATGGTTTTACTAATTATATTATCAACTATTGCTTTATCGTTATTATCAGAATAATAAAAATTAAGGTGATAGGCATTGAAATCTATTAAAAATTCCTTTTTTATCTCAACTAAATTTTGAGATGAATCTTTATCTAACTGATTTATTTTTTTGTCTTTAGAAGATTTATAGCTTAATAAAATATTTTCATCATTAAGTTTATATTCATCTTTTAACATTGTCCAAAACTCCTCTATATCAATATGTAAGCTAACATTGTATTGATGATATAGTTTATCGTACTTGACAACAAATAAGCGACCTATATGGATGTCTGAATCAAAACCGTCTTGAAAGGCATTGATTAAATTATTATTTTTTTCGTTCATATTATTTTTTTTAAGGAGCTTGCAAGTTTACGTCAAAAATTTGAGCAGACGAAATTTTTAGCGTTTTGCTAACAAGTCCAGTATAAAAGAACCCAAATTCCACTAATAAATTGTGAATTTGTTAATATAAAAATGTGTCGAATGGATAGCGCTTAGCATGTATTTTCTTCACTTCCTTGTAAATAAGCATTTTCAGCTCATCTATATTTTCTTTTTTCTTTGCAGAAATAAACAAAACAGGAGTATTTTCTTTTGCCATGTATGTTTCCTGCCAGTCGGCTAAACTAAAATTATGCTTTGTTTTGGGCAATAAATCGTCATCATCTTTTTTCTCGTATTCAAAAGCATCTATTTTATTAAAAACCATAATTGTTGGTTTGTCAGCAGCACCTAAATCTTGTAAAGTAATTCGAACCGTTTGGATATGCTCCTCGAAGTTTGGATGCGAAATATCTGCTAAATGCATTAATACATCCGCCTCACGAAGCTCATCAAGAGTAGATTTAAAAGATTCGACTAAGTGATGGGGTAATTTGCGTATAAACCCAACAGTGTCAGAAAGTAGGAATGGTAAATTTCCAATAACTACTTTTCTTACTGTAGTATCAAGTGTTGCAAAAAGTTTATTTTCGGCAAAAACATCTGACTTGCTTAATAGGTTCATTAATGTTGATTTACCAACATTTGTGTAACCAACTAAAGCCACACGAGTAAGTTTTCCTCTATTTTTCCGCTGTGTAGCCATTTGCTTGTCTATTTTCTCAAGATCAAGCTTTAACTTAGCAATTTTATCGCGAATAATTCTACGGTCAGTTTCAATTTCAGTTTCACCAGGGCCTCGCATCCCAATTCCTCCTCGCTGCCTCTCTAGGTGAGTCCACATTCGTGTTAAGCGAGGCAATAAATACTGATACTGAGCCAGTTCTACTTGTGTTTTGGCATGAGCCGTTTGTGCTCTTTTAGCAAAAATATCTAAAATTAGATTTGTTCTATCCAAAATTCTACGACCAAATTCTTTTTCTAAATTCCTAAGTTGCGAAGGCGAGAGTTCGTCATCAAAAATAACAATATCAACTTCAAAAGCTTCGCAATATTCTTTTATTTCCTCAAGTTTTCCTTTTCCAATAAATGTTTTTGGATGTTGTTTTTCAAGTTTTTGCGTAAATCTTTTTAAAGTTTTAGCACCTGCTGTTTCGGTAAGAAAATTAAGTTCATCTAAGTACTCTTTTACATTATTCTCATTCTGTTCTTGAGTTATAATTCCGACTAAAACTGCTGTTTCTTGCTCTTTTTTTGTTGTTATATATTTCGACATTCGATTTATTGATAAAGTGTTTGTGCCTGTCTTAATACTTGATGCACTTGATCCTTAACTGCAGGAATAGCGTCAAACATCATTTGGAAATCGTCTGGAAATGGCACAGGCTGACCTCCCAAGGTTTTTCTAGTTTCTGCTGATAAAGCTTCTATTTCACCACGTGCAATACGTGCAATATTTTGAAAATGCCCTTCGGCACTAATAGGATAGCTTTTTACTAATTTTCGAGTAGAATTTCTGTAAATATCAACATAGGCTTCCACTATAATATCCTTAAATTGAATGCTTTCTATAACATCGCAACGAATAGCTTTATATTTTGGTCTTTTGACATCATTCCCTAGCGAGTCTTTTTTTACATTCCCTCGAGCATCATATTCATACTCCCAACCATCTCTGATTTTTTTTGTTTCTGTAATTACATTTTCCTTAATTCTTTCGGGCGAAATACTCATATTTCGTAAAACTACTTTGACAGAATAATCGTAATCACTATTTGTGTATTGCCCCATTGGCGCAAAATGGCGATTCCAATTTTTGTCAATTGCATTAAAATCTAAGGATAAAAGTTGTTTTTCATAATCTTGAGGTAAACGATATTTAGTTTTATTTACAACAGATAAAACAATTTTATTTAGGCCTAAATTATATGTTTCGTCCATCAAACGGTCAATATCGTTATAAACAGGATGATATTTTTTTGCTTTTTCAAAATTTGAATATGCATTTCTGTAAGAAATCTTACGACCTTCTTTCATTAAGTCTTTGCCTCTATGATAAAAGTAATCAGCCGCATTTTTTTTCGCTTCTATAAGTCTATCTGTGTAGTTACGATTTTCAAATTCGAGCAAACGTCCATTGTATTTAAGCGGCATTACAGTTTTTACTAAATCCTGACGGCGTTTAAGTTGAATATAATTTGAATAAATACTTTCCCATCTATCTGGCCGTCCTTCTTTTTGTAAATAATCAATTTTTTCAAGATTTTTGTCATTTGCTTTTGGATAAGCTTTTACAAGCACATCAATATTCTTTTGGTTTTCTTTATCTTTTTGAATTTTAACTACAGACTTAGTTACAGCCAAATCATATTGACCTGTTTCCAGTAATTTTGAGCTTGAATTACACGCAGTTACAAGAATTAAAAAGCTCGCAAATGTGATAAGAATAAAGTTTAATTTTTTCATGTGTTTATTTTTTTTAGCCACAGTTTGTCCCGAACATCGGGAAATGCACGAATTAATATTTTGTATTTAGTTTTAATCATCAATGATTCGTTTAATTTTTGTAAGACATTGAATGATAATTATTTGCAAAAATATATTTATTAAGCATAACTGCTAGATATTCAGCATTTTAACTTAAAACTTAGCACTCGAAACTTAACTGCCTGCCCCGAACATCGGAGAAGTATTAAATCATGCCTTTGTGTGTTTGTATCTATACGCTTTTAGTAATTGTAATTAATATACTTTGTTTTTATTACAAAATTCCTAGCTGCTTAGTATAATACACTAAATTGAACAGCATATCTTATATTATGCAAAAGTAAATATTTGATATTGATAAAAAAAATACTACAAGTTTTACTTGTGCAGTATTTAAATATGTGCAAACATCTTATTGTCATACACTTGTATCGCGAAGAGTATCTCGGTGTTTTAATACCTCAATAGCGCCTACTTCTAACTGCCTGTGACTTAATCCATTAACTCTTTTTGAGAAATTGTATTCAAATTATGCCTAAAGACTTTTAATTTGGTCTCGTTTTTTTTTGGGACAATTACAAAAAGCTCATCCGTATAATTCGTATATTTTTAGATGTTTGGGATAAGCTGTGACTAAAATTTTATTTCGTATTAGCTAAGTGCTATTCTACTTAAATTCTATTGGAACAGTATACCATACATTTACAGCTTTTCCTCTTTGTTTACCAGGAATCCATTTTGGGAGCAATTTCACAACACGAATAGCTTCCTTGTCTAGTATGGGATCTACACCACGTATTACGCTTACTTTATCAATTTCGCCAGTTGAAGTAACTACAAAACGAATATATATTTTGCCTTGTATGTTGATATTAGCCGCTTCTTTAGGATAATTAGTGTTTTTGGCAATAAACATTTTCAAACTATCCTCACCACCAGGGAATTGAGGCATTTCTTCAACTATAAAGAAAATTTCCATATCATGCTCTACTACCTCCTCATCAAGCTGTTCTGTATTATTTTTAGACAGACTAAAATTTACAGGTATTGTGTACCATACATTAACTGGCTTATTGTTTATTAAGCCAGGCTTCCAGTCGGGGAGTAAATTTACCACTCGTAAAGCTTCTGCATCAATAATTGGATCAATACTACGAATTATTGATGTATTAATAACTTTCCCTGTTTTTGAAACTACAAATCTAATAAAAACTTTTCCTTCAATATTATTTTCTCTTGCAAGCTCAGGATATTTGGTGTTTGTAGCAATAAATTTTCTTATTCCATTTTCATTGCCTGGGAATTGAGGCATTACATCAGATTTATAAAAAATCTCTTCTTTTTGTTCTTGTGCAAAATTTTGGGCAGGGCACAACAATAGCATTACTGCTAAACTGAATAACAATTTTTTCATGGGTATAAAAATTAAATTATAAAAAAAGCCTGCAATTAAGGATTATTTGCAGGCTTTGAAATATGTTTTACTGTAATTTAAAATTAATAGGCACTGTGTACCACACACTAACTGGCTTACCTCGTTGCATTCCAGGTTTCCATCTAGGAAGAGATTTAACTACACGAACAGATTCTGCATCAAGTAAAGGGTCAACACCACGGATAATTTGAACTTTATCAACTTTACCACTAGATGTTACAACAAAACGGACAAATACTTTACCTTGAATATCGTTTTCACGAGCAATAGCAGGGTATTTTACTTTTTGTGCAATCCATTTCTTTAATCCTCTTTCACCACCAGGAAATAGGGGCATTTCTTCAACAACAAAAAACACTTCTTCTTCTTCAACTTCGTTACTAGGTAACTCTTGAATTTCAATCATAGTGTTTTCATCTGCTTCAGAACTCATTGCATCTGCCTCTTCTTCAAGCTCTGCATCGTCGTCTGCTAAATTCAAAACATCGGCCACTTGCTCTTGTGGTGGCGGAGGAGGTGGAGGTTTAACATCCTGACGTGTAATTGGAACGATTTCTTCTTCTGCCTGCATATCGGCAGTTGTTCCTAAACTAGAGGCTTTTTCAGCAGATGTTGTCCATTCAAAAGCGAGTAAAATAGCTCCAAGAGCCACTATGTACCCAACTTTAATAAACAAACCTCTGTAACCCTCTAAATCTGCTTGTTCTGTTTTCTTTTTAATCATCTTATTGCGATTTGTGTTGAATTCAATTTTCAACGTGCTAAAATATAAATATTTCTGTTAATTAATAGCTATTTTTTAAATTATTGTAATCTGAAAGTTACAGGTAATGTATAACTAACATTTATTGGTTTACCATTATTCAGACCTGGTTTCCACTTTGGCAAAAGGTTTACAACACGAAGTGCCTCGTTATCTAGCAAGCTATCTATTGACCTAATAACTTTCGTATTTTTTATTTCGCCATTATAGTTTATTACAAAACGAACAAAAACTTTTCCTTCAATTTGATTTTCGATTGCCATTTGAGGATAATTAATGTTATGAGCAATAAATTTGCGTAAATTCTTTTCCCCACCCGGAAATTCAGGACTAACAGGCGGAAAGTGAATAATTATATCTTTATCGTCGGATTCCTCTGGTTCTAAAAGATTAAATCCAATAACATCATTACTTTCCATTCCATTATCTACAGGCTCAAACTCTTCATTTTCAGAAAAATCATCTGTTTGAAAAATCTTGAAATTTTGCATTTTAGGTTTTGGTATTTCTTTTTTAGTAACCGTATTTGGAGGCAAATACTCAACTTCAATATCTGCATCCGCCATTGAATAATAACTTATAGCTGTCGCAGAACCAGACCATTCAAGGGCAACTAGGGTAATTAATAATGCACTTATCAGCCCTATTTTAAAAAAGAGTATTCTATGTTTTTCCAAATCAATATTTGGGTCTTTTTTTGGTAGCATAGTTCTAAAATTTCATAAGTGATTGAGGTGGAATAGTTTTGCCATTTTTATAGACTGTAAATTTCACAGTCGGATAGAGCGCAGTTTTGCCAGTGTAACCAATTGTATCACCTTGTTTTACAAACATATTAACATCTACAATACATTTTTCAATACCTTCTACAACAAAATTATATTCATAAGTTTGTAATTCAATTGAATGCTCTTCTACCCCCCAATTGTCTATTATGCTATGTCCTATAACTTTGGCATCGGCAACAGCAAAAATGGGAGTAAAGTCGGGAAGTTCAACAGCCAGTTTTTCGTGACTATATTTGTAATGCTGATTATTTAGCTCGAGCTTAAAATAAGGCACTACAATTTTACATTCATTTCCAAACGGATTTATAAATTTACTATATGTAAATAGTGGATTTGCTATTAAAAACTGATTACTAATGCTTAAACTAAAGAATAAGAAAACCAGCACTGGTAAAGAGCTTAAAAACAAGCGCTTGAATCGTTGAGCATTGCCCAGTCTTTGCATAATACTAATTCTTTTTCTCAAATTTAATCGAGCAAAATAACTCACTGTACTCAATTTTTCATCTTTAATTGCAAGTTTCAATAGCAATTGCATATACTCTTTTTTATTATGTACTTCAATTGTGGCTTCATCAGCTAAAAATTCATGTACAGACTTGATTGTGTGTAATATAGTTTTGTTTAATGGATTAAACCATAGAATAATTCCAGCTAATTCAGCAATCATAATATCAATAGAATGGCCTTGTTTTTTGTGAACACTTTCGTGTTTCAGTATTTTTTCCTGCTGATGATTTTCTAGTTCAATAAATCTTTTGGAAATATAAATTTTATTAAAAAAAGTAAAAGCCATTTCTTCTTGATTCGTAACATATACTTTAATCCCCTGAATTTCAGATTTAACAGAATTTCGAGAGATTTTTACTATTTGAAATAACTCAAATAAAAATTTCACAGATTTAAAGGTAAATCCAATACTGTAGGCAATACTTATGTAGTATGTCCATTTTAAAACACTAAAAAATGATTCGTTTGCTTGGACAGTAATCATGCCATTGGAAAAACTAATTCTTTCTAAAATATGATTTAGAGCCACCTGCTGAGCCGAAATCTCAAACATTCTTGGAACAGGCAAAAAAGGTAGTGCAAACGAGAATACAACTATACCCATAAAGTACATTCTATCCCATTTAAGGAAGCTGTACTTAGTAAAAATATATCTATGGGCTAAAAAAAGCACATTTAAATATATTGTTACAAAAATTAGATATAGAATTAATCCTGAACTCATTACAAATTTATTATTTATCAATCATTTTTTTAATTTCCTGAATCTCTTTTTCACTTAGTTCATCATCTTTGATTAAAAATGACACCACATTTTCGTAAGAATTTTCAAAATAGTCTTTCACCATTCTCTTTACAATGAATTTTTTGTATGATGATTTTGATACTATTGGATAGTATTGATGTGTTTTACCAAAAGATTCATGACCCACAAAACCTTTTCTCTCTAATATCCTAATAATTGTTGAAACCGTATTGTAATTAGGCTTAGGCTCTTCCATTTTTTCAATTAGGTCTTTAACGAATGCCTTTTCCGTTGACCATAATAGGTGCATAAGTTTTTCTTCTGCTTTTGTTAATGTTTCCATAGTGCAAATGTATAACTAATAATTTAGTTTCACAACTATTTCTTTAGTTTTATAACGATTTGTTTAGTTGAATGTTTTATTGTGGCCGTATTTGAAGTCTCAAAAATATTTATATATTTGCGATGTAAAACAATATGGGGCATTAGCTCAGTTGGCTAGAGTGCTTGACTGGCAGTCAAGAGGTCATCGGTTCGATTCCGATATGCTCCACATTGATATAAAGGTATTTATCGCAATGAGGTGGTAGGTGCTTTTTTGTTTTATACCTTGATTTATACTTACAGAAAATATTTATCTCAATCTTGATTCAGTAGCCTTAATATCGCCTAAAAATAGCTTCCATCTTTTTTCATTAAAAAATTCATCTTCGATTAAATTAATGATA